>CADCPL010000024.1 GCA_902803305.1 uncultured Lachnospiraceae bacterium | reverse complement strand
CATCACCACCATCATGATCATGATGCGGATGAAGTGTTCAGCAGTTGGGGTGTTGAGACGACCAGGAAATTTGATGCAAATGAGCTTGAAGGTATCCTGCTGAAGCTTGCGAACGGCGAGCAGTACGGACAGGTGCTCAGAGCAAAGGGGATAGTTATGTCAACCGATGGAAAGTGGCTGCATTTCGATCTGACTCCCGGAGAGACCGAGATCCGTGACGGCGGAGCGGACTACACGGGAAGGCTGTGTGTTATCGGAGCAGGTATCGTTGACGAAGATCTTGCAAAACTTTTCGGGGTGTAATGTATGCTAGGCAGAAGACCGATCCCCGTATATCTTTTCACGGGATTTCTTGACAGCGGCAAGACGAGCTTCATAAGGCAGACGATGGACGAGGGGCAGTTTCGTGACGGCGCCGACACTCTTTATATCATCTGTGAAGAGGGTGAAGAATCCATAGATATCATGCGTCTTAATGACAGCAGGTTCGTTGTCCGCAAGATAGAAGATGAAGATGATGTGAGCACTGAGCTGTTCAAGGGCATGGATAAGGAAGTGCGTCCCGACCGTGTGATGATCGAGTCAAACGGTATGTGGGACATCAACGAACTTCTTGATGCTCTGCCTGATCACTGGCAGATCGCGGAAGTGATCACGCCCGTTGATTCACAGACTTTTGAAATGTACCTTTCCAACATGAAGATGATGATGACCAACCAGTTCCTGTATTCGGATCTCGTTGTGTTCAACAGATGTGAGGAAAAGCATGACAGGGCGATGTTCAAGAGAATGGTACGTGCGGTCAACCGTCGCGCGCAGGTTCTTTATGAGACACCGGAGGGAAAAGTCGAGGACAACGTTCCCGAGGAACTGCCGTATGATATCAATGCTCCCGTGATCAAAGTGGGAGATGAGGACTACGGAATTTTCTATATAGATATATTCGAAAACATGTCGGCTTATATCGACAAAAAGGTGCAGTTCAAAGCAAAAGCCCTTCATCCGAAGGACGTTAAGAAAGATAATCTGTTCGTCGTGGCAAGACCTGCAATGACGTGCTGCGCGGAGGATATCGCACTTGTCGGTTTTCCGTGTGAATATGCGCAGCAGGCAGGTGTTAAGGAAGGAACATGGATTGAGGTCACTGCAACGGTCCATGCGATAATGAACCGTCAGACAAACGAACCGTCACCTGTTATGATCGCAGAAAGCATCGAAAGTACCGATGCTCCCGAAGACGAAGTCGCATATTTTTATTGATCGTGTCAAATTAAGGAGTCATATGAAGATAGCTTTGATCGGAGCCGGAGCGGTCGGCGGATATTTTATATGGGGTATGGAAAACTCTCCCAAGCCTGACAGGCAGTTTACCGTGATCGCTGAAGGAGACAGGAAAAAAAGGCTTGCTGAAAAAGGGATAAAGGTTAACGGGACCGTATATCATCCGCACGTGGCAACCCCTGAAGAAGCGGGCGCCCAGGATGTGATAATCTTTTCAGTAAAGGGAGGCGCAACCGTTACTGCAGCAAAAATGCTCCCGCCCCTTATTGGTGAAAAAACGGTAGTCTTATCGATGCTCAACGGTGCCGATTCCGAGGAGATCATCGCGGATACGATAGGCTCGGAGCACGTGCTCCACAGCATCATCATGATCGCATCGAGAAGGTTTGATGATGAGATCGTGTTCGATACAAGTTATAACACTACCGTAAAATACGGAGCTGCGGATATACCTGATGCACAGGAAAAACTTGCGATGGTAGAGGACGCTGTTTCGGGGACGGGACTTCATTTCGTAAAGAGCGACGATATCATGCTGGATATATGGACGAAGTATGCCAAGAACATCAGCAACAACCTCCCGCAGGCGGTTCTCGGTGTTCCGGCGGCGCTTTACACGAGAAGTGAGCACGGACTGTTTCTTGCAAAGAAGCTGTGGGCCGAGGTTAGAGTGCTGGCGCGCATCCGCGGAGTGGAATTGCCCGAAGAAGTGGGCATATATGAATGCGCAGACAGCTCGCGTTATTCCACACTTCAGGATCTTGATGCCGGGCGCACGACGGAGATCGAAAGCCTGTGCGGATACCTTTTGAAGATGGCTTCCGAGAACGATATACCCGTTCCGTATATTGAATATACATATCATGCGATCAAAGCACTCGAGGAGAAAAATGCAGGGGTATTCGAGTGTTGACGAACACGGGACGCT
>CADCPL010000023.1 GCA_902803305.1 uncultured Lachnospiraceae bacterium | reverse complement strand
TGAGCCGTCGTAACCTGCCGCCTCAAAACCTTTCGAAACTATTTCCGTGATCTGCTCCAATATAGTGTTCATATATTACCTCACCTTTCATTTATACGTCTTTTTGTTGCAATACAAAATCACTTGGCTTTGAGTATATACACCCGCAATAATTCTGCCTGTAAAGATCATATTTTGCCGACAGCTCTATCGACTTCTTGTAGCCGTCCTTCTTCTTGAAATCCGACGGGAGCCACATCACAGTGTCTGCTGTATCATATCCTATCCTGTTGATCATGTCCGCATTCTTCAGAGGACTTATCGTAAGCGTTGTGGTAAAGTAGTCAAACCCGCCCGCTGCAGCTATCTCATGTGTCTTCTCAAGTCTCATCCGAAAGCACATGGCGCATCTTTCTCCGCCTTCCGGGCATCCTTCCAGTCCCTGCTCCTTTACGGCATCAACGAACACGCCGGGATCATGATCATTTATAACGACTCTTATCGGATCAAAACCGGAAAGCACCTCGGCATATTCCTCATTCAGCGTATCAACGAGCCTTTTAAGCTCGGCCGCCCTTTTTTCGTATTCATCCCGGTCAGTTATGTTCGGATTAAAGTAAAAGCATGTGATATCAAAATAATGCAGCAGATATACCAAGCAATAGCTGCTGCAGGGTGCGCAGCAGCTATGTAATAAAAGCCTCGGTCTGTACGTTAAGCCTTCTGTTATCTTATCAAGTTCTTTCTGGTAATTGATACTGTTCATCTTCCGTATCCGCATCCGGCTGTCCGACATACGGTACATCCTCATAGTCTATGACAGAGTCTTCATCAAGTTCGGTGTTATACTTCTCCATGAACTCCTCAAGCGGTATCGGTCTTGAGTAAAGGAAACCCTGTGCATATACACATCCGATATCAAGAAGCATCTCAACCTGTTCGTGTGTCTCTACACCTTCGCATATGACTTTTAGGTTAAGGCCTTCTGCCATCTCAACGATCTTGCGAAGGATAAACTTACCGCTTTCACTCTGTGTCGATTCATCAAGGAAGCCTCTGTCGATCTTGAGTACATCAAACGGGATATCTCGCAGAAGGTTAAGCGACGAATATCCGGAACCGAAATCGTCTATCGACAGGTTCATGTTGAATTCCTTAAGGTTTCTCATGACCTCGAGCATACGATCCTTCTCATTGAAGAATACGGTCTCTGTGATCTCAAGTTCTATAAGGCCCTTGGGAACCCTGTGCTTGAGCATTATCTCCTGAACCTTGAGTATGTAATTGGGATCATATAAAAGGTATCTGGACTGATTGATCGATACCGGATAAACTTCACGTCCTTCATCGATCATCCTCCTTATGTATCCGCATATCATATCAAGCATATAGAAGTCTATCTGCTCGATGAACCCGTTCTTCTCAAATACCGGAATGAACTCATCGGGAGGTATGACCGTGCCGTCGGAATTGACCCATCTGACAAGAGCCTCGGCGCCTGCGATATGATCCGTCTCCATATTCCATTTCGGCTGAAGATAAGGTCTGAACTCATGATTATCCAGAGCCTCGTGCATCCTCGATTCAACGTTCTCCTGCTTTCTCGTCTCCTCCATGAGCTGCTCACGATACTCGGCTTCAAGGCTTCTGTTATCAGGCGTAATGGACTTACGCGCAAGGTTTGCCTTATCGATCATATCCGATATCGATTCATTCTTGTCACGTATGTAATATATACCCGTCTTGAATTTGATCGGATATTTCATTCCTATATCTTCGGTTGATTTCTCGACTCTTTCGGCAATAAATTCTTTTCTTTCAAGCGTTCGTTCATCATCTATACACAGGGCTACGAACCTGTCCGCAGACAGTCTTCCGTATGTTTCATTGTACGAATACGATTCGGCAAGTATTTCTGCAATGTCGCGAAGGAGCATATCCGCCTTAAGGTGTCCGTATCCCTCGTTGATATATCTGAAGTTCATGATGTCGAAACATGTGAGCATGTACGGCAGATCCGGATTCTCCATGAGCAGCTGTGTTGCCTTCTCCTTGAACGCATTCTCATTGGGCGCTCTTGTAAGTTCATCCACATAAGCAAGATCGAACACTTTTTTCTGCTCTTTCTCGATATATTTGATGACAAACGAGAGCATGCCGAACATGAGCGCTATTACGATGACCATCATTACAAAAGATTCGATAAGTATCGAAATGATCGTCTGACGCACTTCATCCGAATAGACTATGTATACGATATTCCATTCACTCGGTCCGGACAGCTGCTTGTAAAGCGCATATCCCTTACGGCCGTTGACCGAGATATCACGATAGACGATGTTGTCCTGATTGATCTCGTTAAGTACTTCTTCCCTGACCTCCTGAGCAGCAAAATCATCTATGCTGTCTTTCGTCAGTATGTCAAATATGTTCTTGCCCGTCCCGTCATATACTTTGTTGTTCTTGATGTATACGACTATATCTCCTCTGGAATCCGTAAGATACCTTTCGGCGATCACGGAGGAATCCCTCGAATAATCCGTCTCCATCATCATGGCTCCGCTTGTCACGCCGATCATATATCCCTGCAGCACACCGTTTCTCTCAACGGGTACAGCGAAGCAGACCTCATCGTTTGATTTTTCCGCTTCAAAATTCCTGTATACCGACACATCCTTGGATGAGTCGACCATATCGGTATACATTGTCAGCATCGTGGAATTGAGCGCACCGTTCGAACGATATTTGATCCCGCGGCTGCTTATATAGCGTGCGTATGAGAATTCACCGGTCTCCTCAAGAACCTTCAGACAGTTACATATGCTTGATTTGTCGATCGTATCATTTTCCGACAGCACCTGTGCTTCAGCAAGAACGAGCGATCCCCTTCTCTGGAAGTTTTCCGAAAAATACCTTGATGTCAGTTCCGATCTGTTGATGATGTAGTTATATGATGTTTCTTCAAATACCTGGAATATCCTGTTTACGTGAAAAGTCGCGATCAATATACATGCAGCAAGAAAAGCAATGCATATGAGAATAAGCCGAATGAGCGATCTTTCGGTCTTTATCTTTTTATACCATTTGCGAAAAGAGAATCCTCTACCTCTCTTGTTCCTTGCCATCGGCTGTTCCTCGTCTTACCTGAAATAGTTTACACCGGATTCGAAGATCTTCATATCCTGTTCACCGTAAATATTTATCGCCACGTTATCGCCGCGTCTCTCGGAGTGTCCCATCTTACCGAATATCCTTCCGTCGGGACTGGTGATACCCTCTATTGCGGCAAACGAACCGTTAATGTTGTATTCCTCATCCATCGAAACGTTACCGTCGGGATCACAGTATCTTGTCGCAACGCATCCGGTCTCAAAGAGCTTTGCTATGACTTCATCGCTTGCGACAAAACGTCCCTCGCCATGCGAAACCGGGATCACGTAGGTTGCACCTGCCTCGGCTCCCGCAAGCCATGGTGAAAGGTTTGATGTGACCTTTGTATAAGCCATCTTTGATACGTGCCTGTTGATCGTATTGTATGTGAGCGTAGGCGAGTCCTCACTCTGTCCCGTGATCTTTCCGTCCGGAACAAGTCCGAGCTTGATGAGCGCCTGGAATCCGTTACATATTCCGAGAACGAGCCCGTCTCTCTTTTCAAGAAGATCCCTGACAGCTTCCGAAAGAACCTCATTCCTGAATGCCGTTGCAAAGAACTTGGCGCTGCCGTCCGGCTCATCGCCTGCCGAAAAACCGCCCGGGAACATGATAAGCTGCGATCTGTTTATGCCCTTTTTGAACATCTCGACAGAGTCCCTGATGTCTTTTGCGTTCCTGTTCGTAAACACCTGTGTGATGACATCGGCTCCCGCTCTCTCAAATGCCTTGGCGCTGTCGTACTCGCAGTTCGTTCCGGGGAATACCGGTATGAAGACGGTGGGCTTTGCGACCTTGTTGCGGCACACATATACGCTCCTGCCGGCTTTTTGCATATCGTATATCTCATCGGGAAGAGGTGCTGTGTCCTGATAACTTCTTGTAGGGAATACCTGCTCGAGAGGTTTCTTCCAGAGCGATACGGCATCGGCCAGGCTCAGATGCGTGTTACTGTAGCTGATCATACCGTCATCTGTCACTTCACCGATAAGAGTATATCTTGTCGAAAGCTTTGACACATCGGCACCGGCCACCTCGGCTACTATCCATCCGAAGCCCGGTGTGAACAGTCTTCTCTGATCATACGAATGCTCTATCTTAAATCCGAATCCGTTTCCGAACGCCATCTTGCAAAGAGCCGGTGCTATGCCGTATCCGTCAACGGCATATGCCGCCTTGATGATGCCGGCCTTTACGTCCTTATGAAATCCCTTGTACTGCGCTGCTGCGTCATTATAATCAACCAGTGAATACTCATCTCGCAGAACATCAACAAGAACAAGTTTATCACCGGCGCATTTCATTTCAGCGGTCACAACATCCCCCGCATCGGCTACGTCTACCGCAAAAGATACGAGCGTCGGTGGAACATCAATGTCCTGGAACGAGCCTGACATTGAGTCCTTTCCGCCTATCGAAGGAAGCTCAAATCCCATCTGCGCCGAAAATGCTCCGAGAAGCGCGGCCATAGGCTGGCTCCAGCGTCCGGGATCTTCGGACATCCTTCTGAAGTATTCCTGGAAAGTGAATCTGATCTTTGTATGATCCGCGCCTGCGGATACGAGTCTTGCTATCGATTCCGTGACCGCATAGACAGCTCCGTGATAGGGACTCCAGCTTGACAGGTACGGATCGAATCCGTAGCTCATCATCGTTACGGTATCGCACTTTCCTTCGTATACGGGAAGCTTGGCTATCATCACCTGTGTCTCGGTCAGCTGCGTCCTGCCGCCATATGGCATGAGTACGCTCCCGGCTCCGATCGATGAATCAAACATCTCAACAAGGCCTTTTTGCGAACATACGTTAAGGTCGGAGAGCGAATCGGTAAATGCGGCCCCTACGTCACCTCTGTCGATATCATCCGCCACTTTGCCGATGATCGGCCTGTCAAAGAAATGAACATCATCCGGTATATCAACTCTGACACTCGTCTCCTGATGAGCGCCGTTGGTATCAAGAAACGATCTCTTCAGATCGACGATCTTTTTGCCTCGCCATGAAAGAACAAGCCTCGGCTCCCTGGTTACGGTCGCAACCTTGACGGCTTCAAGATTTTCCTCTGCGGCATATTCAAGGAAC
>CADCPL010000022.1 GCA_902803305.1 uncultured Lachnospiraceae bacterium | reverse complement strand
TTTAGGCAGTGTGAACGACAGCTTTCTTCCGTCTGTCTTATGATCCTTAAATGCTTTCTCGGTAACCTTTTCGGGATCATCAAAAGTATTATGATCCGCCATGCTTCCCGTTACTATCGATGCTTCCACGGATTTTATCTCTTTATCCGTCAGAACGATCGTAACATCCTCATCATCGGAAACAGACAGATTACCTATGGTCACGTTGATCGTTCCGTCTGAGCTTACCGAGACGGATTCCGACAGCTTCATGACTTTACTGTCTTCTTCTCCGACCTCGAGGTTTCCGTCTATGAAGCTTGCAAGAAGGTCAGCGTCCTGATGATGTTTGTACATATGCATGATATGATATGTGGGCGTCTTGATCATCTTCTCGCCCTCGGTCAGGAGCACCGACTGAAGCACGTTCACCATCTGTGCAAGGCATGCAAGCTTTACCCTGTCGCAGTGCTTATTGAATATATTAAGAGTCGCACACGCCACTAGGGCATCTCTTATTGTATTTTGCTGATACAGGAATCCGGGGTTCGTACCGGGCTCGACATCAAACCAGCATCCCCACTCATCAACCGACATACCTATCTTCTTTTCGGGATCGTAACGATCCATTATCGCGGAGTGCTTCCTGATCAGTTCATCCATGCGGAGCGCTCTCTTCATGGTCGTATACCACTCACTTACCGTAAAATCAGTTGCGCTTCCTTTGTGCTCCCACACTCCGGGAACCGTATAGTAATGAAGGCTCAACTCGTCCATGTATCCGTGAAATTCCGGCTTATGCGGACTTGCAAAGCATGTGGCAAGAACCTTATCCGTCCAGTTAAGATCCTCCGTATCAGCCCCTCCGCATATCTTTTTTATCGGCGCGCTGTCCGCATAGTGTCTTACGTATGTCTGGAACCTTCTGTAAAGGTTGGCATAGTATTCAGGCGTCATGTTTCCGCCGCATCCCCAGTTCTCGTTTCCTATACCGAAATAATCGATCTTCCACGGCTTCTCGCGTCCGTTCTTCTTACGAAGATCAGCCATCGGAGAGACTCCGTCGAAAGTCATGTATTCGACCCATTCGCTCATCTCCTGAACCGTTCCCGAGCCGACGTTACCGTTAACATATGTCTTACAGCCGAGCTGCTCGCACAGCTCGAAAAACTCGTGGGTACCGAAGCTGTTGTCTTCTACGACTCCGCCCCAATGTGTGTTTATCATCTTCTTGCGGGTCTCCTTCGGACCGATCCCGTCTTTCCAGTGATACTCATCGGCAAAGCAGCCGCCCGGCCAGCGGAGCATCGGAATCTGAAGCTCTTTTAATGCCTCGACCACATCGGTCCTCATGCCGTTCTTATTCGGGATATCCGAATCTTCACCGACATACAGACCTTCATATATGCACCTTCCGAGATGCTCTGAAAAATGCCCGTAGATCTCGGGGTTGATATGTCCTTTTTTTTCATTTTCGTTAACGTATAATACCGCCATGTCCTGGTTTCCTTTCATTTGGAAAAACGGTTTCACACAACAAGTTCATTGTAAATGTCCTATATTGAATAATCAAGGTTTTCCATAGCCGATTCTATATAATCCGCAAGTGCTCCCGGACATTTTGCACTAATATAGGTTCCATTTTCTTCAAAGCGCTCCTCTATAACTTCGCCCTCTTTATGTATGCGATTGAGCAGTTCTCCCGACGTATAAGGGATCACTGCATTTATTATCCGGCTGCCTTCCCGGAATATGTCTTCGATCCTGTCCAGAAGCTCATCTATGCCATATCCTGTTTTGGCGGATATATAAACGGTTTCCTTATCATCACTGTTAACCGCTATCGTACCTTCGTCTTTAAGATCAGCCTTATTGTATACATAGATCCTCGGGATCGAAAGCGCATCCAGATCCCTTAACGTATCTTCGGTGACTTTTTTATGGGCTTTATGGTGTTTATCAGAAGAATCGATCACGACCAGTAAAGCATCGGCAAATTTTACTTCAGCTAGGGTAGATCTGAATGCCTTTATGAGATCGTGCGGAATGTTCTCGATAAAGCCGACTGTATCCGACATAAGAAACGGTTTTCTGCCGGGAACCGCTATCTTCCTGATGGAAGTATCAAGCGTTGCAAACAGCATATCCTTCTCAAAGACCATTTTCCCGGGATCCGTCTCCGATGCACCCGCGCTCATACCGATGAGACAGTTCATCAGGGATGATTTTCCGGCGTTCGTGTATCCGACAAGTGCCACATTCGGAAGGTTATCCCTTGACCTGCCCTGTCTTTGCACATTTCTTGTCTGTTCGATCCGCGACAGTTCTTTCTTAAGTTCGGTCAGGCGATGGGATATCTGTCTCCTGTCCAGTTCTATCTGTTTTTCACCTATACCCTTGTTTGCACGGCTTCCTCCGCCGCCACTCTGACGTCCGAGATG
>CADCPL010000021.1 GCA_902803305.1 uncultured Lachnospiraceae bacterium | reverse complement strand
GCCGAGAACGAAGACGAATGATCTTGTCTCCCCGGGTGCAAGGCTTACATTAATCTGATGAACTGCGACCGGTGACCAGCCGTGAGCAACAGAGTCACTGCACTGTCCCTTTTCGATCGCTTCGGGGTTGCTGTTATCGCGATATGCTCCGAGGAACGCATCACGTGAAGTCTCAAATCCGTCTATCGGAGCGTTTACGGAATAAAGTGCGTAGTGATTGCGGCGCTCTCTGTATTCCGTCTTGTGATAGATCGTGGAATCGATGACCTCCACTTCGCCGGTGGAGAAGTTACGCTGGAAGTTCTTCATGTCGTCATCTGCATTCCACAGACACCACTCAACATAAGAGAAGAGCTTCAGTTCCTTCTTATCGGAAGAATTGTTCGTTATGGTGATGCGGCTTAATTCGCATCTGTCATCGATCGGAACAAAAGACAGAACGTTTGCTTCAACACCGTTCTTTACGCCTTTGAACTTACTGTAGCCGATACCGTGACGGCACTCATATGTATCAAGCTCTGTCTTGGTGGGCTGCCATCCGGGATTCCATACGCAGTCCCCGTCCTTGATATAGAAATATTTGCCGTTAAAATCAGCGGGGATGCCGTTGTAGCGATAACGCGTAAGACGCAGAAGCTTGGCATCCTTGTAGAACGAATATCCACCGCATGTATTGGATATCAGACTGAAAAAATCATTCGTTCCGAGATAGTTGATCCAAGGCAGCGGAGTCTTCGGGGTTGTAATGACGTATTCGGCATTGGCATCATCAAAAAATCCAAATTTCATAGTTGTTCTCCATTCTCTCTATTAGTCTGTTTTCCTGCATCCTGACCAAAGAAAACGATTAAGTAAAAATGCAAAAAAATATGACTTGCTAGGTGTAGTATATGCTAAATGAGGTTGCTGTACAATAAAAAAATGGGAATATTTGACATATTTGTTAAATGTAACAAAATTTTTTCGGAAATTTGTACTAAAAAGCGAAAAATAGTAATAGATTATTAGGGAAAATTGATATATACTTATTAACGAAAACGATTAAGGAGTTTTGAACTCATGGTATCGATGAAGGATATTGCTGAGAAATGCAGTGTTTCCGTTGCAACCGTCAGCAAGGCGCTTAACAATCATAACGATATAGGAGAAGAGACCAAAAAGCTTGTAAAGGCGACTGCCGAAAAGCTTGGTTACTATCCGAACAGTTCCGCGCGTGCACTCAAGACAAAGAAGAGCTCCAACATAGGAGTGCTTTTTGTCGATGAAGGCATGAGCGGGCTTACACATGACTATTTTGCAAGAGTGCTTGATAGCTTTAAGAAAGTTGCGGAAGTATCGGGATACGATATAACTTTCATTAACGCAACGAGCCAGAAGATGACATATCTGGAACATTCATATTATCGCGGCGTTGATGGAGTTGTGATCGCCTGCGTTGATTTTGACGACAGAGATGTTATAGATCTTGTAAACAGTGATCTTCCGGTAGTTACGATCGATCATGTTTTTGATAACAGGATAGCAGTCGTTTCAGATAATATAAGAGGTATACATGAACTGGTCACTTATGCGAATTCGATGGGACACGAAAGGATCGCATACGTGTACGGTGATGATACGGCTGTTACACGTAACAGAGTGGCAAGCTATTATAATACTCTTAAGGAACTGGGGATCAAGCCAAGGGATAATTATGCGATCGCATCAGCGTACCGTAATCCGAAGCTTGCGGCCCAGCACACTAAAGAACTTCTTAAGATGAACAATCGTCCCACATGTATAATATATCCGGATGACTACTCGGCGATAGGAGGCCTTACCGCGATAGAAGAGGCCGGGCTTTCAGTCCCGGAAGATATTTCGGTGATGGGATTTGACGGTATATATGTTTCTCAGATAATAAGACCGAAGCTTACAACATATGAACAGAACACAGATGAGATAGGCCGGATAGCAGCCAAATCTCTTATAAAACTGATCAGAGATCAAAAGAGCACCATTATCGAAAAGATAACGGTGCCCGGAAAAATGATAGAAGGTGCATCGGTTAAAAAGATAAGTTAAATACGTGCAACTCCTGTTTCTTTAGCAGCCTTTGAGACGGCAGCCGCAACAGCGGCTGTCACTTTTTTATTAAAGCTGTCGGGGATTATATAATCACAGCTCCTGTCAGCGTCGGTAACTATCTCAGCTATCGCCCTTGCGGCAGCAAGCTTCATTTCTTCATTTATATCAGATGCCCTGACATCAAGAGCGCCACGGAATATTCCCGGAAAAGCAAGAACATTGTTTATCTGATTCGGATAATCACTTCGTCCGGTTGCCATTACGGCAACTCCCGCTTCTTTTGCGTCTTCGGGAAGGATCTC
>CADCPL010000020.1 GCA_902803305.1 uncultured Lachnospiraceae bacterium | reverse complement strand
GATAGAGGCAAGAGGTGTTTTTACGCTGTTTGAAGAAAAGAGGTGCGAGGGGCAGTTCGACGCAAGAACGTATTATCTCATAAGAGGCTATGAAGGACAGGTGATCCGTGCAAGGCTCCTCGGGGTATCGGAAGGATATGATCATATCGGTGAAAAGCTGCGCACCGTAAGGGACAGATCGTTTGATATCCTGCGGGAGAACATGAGTGAGGAAGATGCCGGGCTTGTGGCGGCTATGACACTCGGAGATAAGAGCGGGCTTGACCGGGAGATAAAGGAACTGTATCAGCTTGCCGGCATAAGTCATATACTTGCGCTGTCCGGACTTCATATCGCTTCCGTGGGACTCGCCGTATTAAAGCTGTTGAAACAAACAGGTATCCCGCCGAAGGCAGCATATTTAATATCATTCTCGCTCATAGCGTTATATGCGGTCATGACCGGACTGTCAGTCTCTACTGTCCGTGCAATGATCATGTTCGGCCTGTTTGTCATGGCATCCGCTGTCGGACGTTCATATGACCTTATGTCCGCTGCAGCATTATCTGCGATTATGATACTTATTGAGAACCCGTATTATATCTATGATCCCGGTTTTTTATTGTCCTTCGGAGCGGTACTTGGTATTGCCTGTGTATATCCTATACTTGAGTCCATCCCCGGGATCTTCATGAAAGAGAAGCCAAGGTCGCGTATCGCATCGGCACTCCTGAAAACATATAATGCAGCTTGTGTGAGCGTTTCGGTAACGATCGTTACGCTTCCGGTGACGGCGGAAAACTTCATGCAGATATCTCTGTGCTCGGTGTTCATAAATCTTATAGTAGTACCGCTCGCCGCTCTGGCATTATTTTCGGGATTTACCGGCATGATATTGGGAAATCTCGGTATAAAACCAGCCGTTATCCTGAGGATAACACATTATATTTTACTCCTTTACAAGACTCTGGCGGGAACGTCTACAAAAATTCCGGGTGATATATTTGTTCTCGGGCAGCCCGGAAAAACACAAAAAATAACATATGCAGTTATAGTAGCGATTGCCGTAATATGGGCAAATACACATGTTTTTAATAACGAGGGGTCAACCAAAGGCGTTGACCGTAGTAGTCGAACAACTGCAGATGATAACGTACGATATGCAAAAATCTTTCAAAATAAAATAGCATATACTATCGAATCGGAGAAAAACAGGGGTTTTCAAAGAAGAAAAAATGTCATAAATTTGTCTGCGATCACAGCTCTTTTTGCGATAGCGACAGTTATTTTATGCTCGCACCCGAGGCATGATATGGAGATCAGGAACGTGGATGTCGGGCAGGGAGACTGTGCGCTTGTATGGGGCAGAAATATTCCGACCCTTATGATAGATGCCGGGAGCAGTGACATAAGATCCGTGGGTACATACCGTATCATTCCGGTCCTTAAAGCTAATGCCGTGACTGCTATCGACATGTGTCTTCTGTCTCACATGGACAGTGACCATGTGAGTGCGGTCATTGAAATGCTGGGGGACGATAAGGATATCATAAAGATAAAGAGGATCGTGATAACTTCTGCGGCACTTACATCCGACTCGGAAAACTATCCGCGTATCTTAGAGGGTGCCAAGGCGAAAAATATACCGGTTAACATAATATCGGCGGGTGACGTTATTGAAATGGGAGAACTAAAGATCACATGCCTTAGTCCCGCCGCGGTCATGGCAGGAGAAGGGCAGCATATCGATGCGGATGAGAATGACTCTTCAATGGTACTTCGTATTGAACGGGTTGATCCGAAGACCGGAGCGGTGTTTTCGGCGCTCTTTACCGGGGACATCGGTACTGACGTAGAAAAGCGTATCAAACAGGGTATTGCGGAAGTTTCTTATCTTAAGGTTGCCCATCACGGCAGCCGCAATTCATCAGATCCCGGTTTTATCAGAGCCGTATCCCCTTCGATAGCCGCAATTTCAGCAGGGATAGACAATTCGTACGGACATCCTCATAAAGAGACGATCGACACATTAACCAAAACCGGAAGCAGTATTTACTGTACCCGGGACCGGGGGGAGATCATTCTGACGGTTGACGGCGACAGGGCCGAGGTTCGGGGATTTCTTGAGGATTAGCACGGTGAAAGGCAATATTTGGATTTTAAGGCAATTGTAATGACCGATTTAAAATATTATAATCATAAATATGACAGGACATGAGTTTCAAGGCCGGAGGATGTATGGTGGAACTTACCGTGGACTACAGGAACAATGATAAGCTACGAAACAGTCTGTGCGATCTTGCAGGCACGACTTTCGGGATCGATCTTGCAAGCTGGTATGAGGCCGGCTTCTGGCAGGGTGATTACATCCCCTATTCTATCGCGGAGGATGACAGGATCATATCCAATGTTTCCGTGAGTGTGTGCAACATCAAGTGGAAATCGCGGATATATCATCTTGCACAGCTCGGAACTATCATGACAGATGAGGACCATCGCCAAAAAGGATACTGCGAAAGGATCATGAAGACTGTTCTTGCGGACTGCGACAGATCATATGAAGGAACATTCCTGTATACCGGCAGGAACATGGAAGCTTTTTATGAGAAATTTGGTTTCAAGACGGTAAAAGAGTACCAATGCCGGAAAAAGGTTAACATAACAAACCCGCCGGACTATGATAAAATCCCGACATCTTCGGAGGATGACAGAGAAAGACTGGTTGACATAATCCAAAATAAACCGCAGTATGGCGACAGGATAATGGTCAATAATCCGGGTCTTGTCATGTTTCATATCACCGGCCCGTTGTCGGACTGCGTGTACTACCTTCCTTCGTGCGAGGCTTATGCGATCGCAGAGATAGAAGACGACAAGCTTCTTCTCTATGCGGTATACTCAAGTGAAAAAGTCAGCCTTGGAGCTGTCATATCGTCATTCGGGAGCGGAATCCGTATGGTAAATCTGATGTTTACACCGGAGAACACTACGGGTTTTGACCGGGTTGCTGTCGAAGCGGACGATGATGTGCTCATGGCAAGGGGCGGCGTATTTGAGGATTTGGGAAGCGACAGGTTCATGCTGCCGCGGATCGCACAGGCATAGCGTCACATAAGAGTGCAAACATCACGATATCTGAAAAAAATCCATAAAAACGTCAATTTAGGTATACCATTTTACTACAACATATGGTATCTTATACTATGTGGGTGCACTTGCTGTTGCGTTTGGTGTGCTCGCAAAGGGGAATGTAAATAAGTTTACGTCGATCCGGAGAGGGTCAAATGAGGGTAGTAAGATGAGTTTGGAGGAGATCTTTGAAAAGATTGAGGCATCCGAAGAGGATGAGCTCAAGGATCTGAAGTTGTGGCTGTTTAAGGAAAGCATAAGACTTCGCGACGAGAAACAGGAGTTTGAGCAGCGTATAAGGGATTTCGAAAGGGAAAAGGATAATACCCTTAAGGAGAACCGCAGATACGAGGAACACCTTGCTTCGAAGATCAGGGAAATGCGGCTTGAAGAGGAACTGATCGAGAAGAAACACGAAGTCATCAAGAGAGGGTTCGAAGAACTCGACAGAGACAGACAGGCGCTAAATGCCAGGGAGTCTCAAATGAGACAGCAGGAGGCACAGCTTTCCAAGAGAATGGAAGAGGGCCATCTGTATGACAGTAATGAAGCCGCCGATATTTTGTTCAGAGGAGCAGATAACATACTTCTTCTGAAGAAACGATATAAGGATCTGATGAAGATGTTTCATCCCGATTGTCTCGGTGGAGACACGGAAATGGTCAAGTCGGTAAACAGAGTGTATGACCGGCTGATGTGTGAATGTGATCCGTACGGAAAAAGAAGGCGCGCATAGCGCCTTTTTTATTTAGGAAAAGAGATTATGAGAGCTTATATCACGCCGCATCCTCCGATAGCGGTCCCGCAGGTCGGGGGAGATGAGATCAAAAAGATACAGGCGACCGAAGATGCATTTGATAAGGTTGCTGAAGATATCAGGCGATATGATCCGGAAACGGTGGTCATAATATCGCCACACGGCCCAATGTACCGTGATGCTTTTCATATAACAAAAGGCGAAAAGGGGTATGGGAACCTCTCAAGGTTTAATGCACCGGAGCCTGAAATATGCTATCACTATGATACCGAGCTGTCTGATGAGATAGCGGGTCTTTGCGAGGAGTTTGGCATTCCCTGCGTATACTCGCGTGAGGAGGCCGAAACGATCGATCACGGAGCGTTCGTTCCGCTTTATTTCATAAACCGAAAATATGATACGCCGCTTCCGACATTTCGGATAGTGCGGATATCTCCGTGTCTCTTGGATGATGAAGTGCTGTATGACATGGGTTATCTTATCGAAAGAGCGATAGCGCACGTGGGAAGAAGAGCAGTCATAATAGCGAGCGGTGACCTGTCTCACAAACTCAGGGAAGACGGACCATACGGATATATAAAAGAAGGTCCCGAATTCGATGAAGCTGTAACCGCTGTTATGAAAAGCGGAAAACTCGAGGATTTTACCCGTATAGATAAGAAGGTAAATGACAGGTCGGCAAATTGCGGATATCCCGGGTTTGTAATGCTGGCCGGTGCGCTCCAGGACTATAAAGTAACTCCGGATTTCCTTTCATATGAAGGAACGTTCGGAGTCGGATACGGTGTATGCATTTTTGACTGTGAGAACTGGTATGTGAAGCTGGCAAGAGCTTCGCTTGAGGAATACGTGAAAACGGGACACCGTCTTTCGGCTACGGCGCAGTCCGGGTTTCCCGATTTTTTCCGTAAGGAGAAGGCGGGAGTATTTGTGTGTATCAAGATCGCAGGGCAGCTGCGAGGCTGTATAGGAACCATTCTTCCTTCATATGACAATACACTTACAGAAACGTGCGAGCTTGCGATAAGCGCCGGCACACAGGATCCGAGATTTCTGCCTGTGGGCGCCGATGAGCTCTCGAAGCTCGATTATACGGTCGATGTCATGGGAGATCCCGTAAGCTGCAAAAAAAGCGAACTTGATGTAAAGCGATACGGTGTGATAGTCTCAAAGGGTGGAAGAAGAGGGCTGCTGCTTCCGAATCTTGAGGGTGTCGATACCGTGGAGGAGCAGCTTGACATAGCGTGCCGAAAGGGCGGGATCGATCCCGCAGGGGATTATGATATTGAAAGATTCACGGTGGAAAGGCATACATGATCTGCGATAACTGTTCTCATAAATGCGATATCAAAGAGGGAATGACCGGATCGTGCCGTGCCAGAAGCTTCCGCGGTGACAGGATAGTCTGCGATAATTACGGAAAAGTCACTTCGCTTGCTCTTGACCCCATCGAAAAAAAGCCTCTTGCGATGTTTCATCCGGGATCACTTATACTGTCTGTCGGATCGTACGGTTGTAACATGCGCTGTCCGTGGTGTCAGAACGATTCCATATCAAGGGGCCCGGTGGAATGCGACAGTCTGACACCTGATGAACTGATCAACATCGCAGTCGATACAAAGAGTCGGGGCAATATAGGGATCGCATATACTTACAACGAACCGTCCGTAGGTTTCGAATATGTGCTTGACTGTGCGAGACTTGCAAAGGATAATGACCTTGTAAACGTGGCGGTGACGAACGGTATGCTGTCACGAAGCAGGTTTGATGAACTTGCCGGGTACATGGATGCATACAATATAGATCTGAAAACCGGAAAAGCGGATAAATACGCCCGCATCGGAGGAGATCTTGATCTGATACTTGATAATATAGGAAGTGCCAAAGAGCATGGTAGCCATGTGGAACTGACCACGCTTGTCGTTCCGGGATTTAACGATGACGAGAGAGACTTCTCAACTATCGTATCTGCTGTCGCCGGGATAGATCGAAGGATCCCGCTTCATATTACGAGATTTTTCCCTGCGGGAAATATGAAGGATGCATCTCCGACAGACCTTCAGATACTGTACAGGTTTCGCGAGATGGCGCTTTCGTCGCTTGATAATGTTTTTCTTGGGAATGTATGAATGAACGATCCGTAAAATTGAAAAGAGCAGCTTCGAAAGCGGTTGCAGGCATTATAGCGGCTGCTTTCATTTGCTGTACCTTTACACGGGTGTATGCTGCGGAGGCCGTTGAAGGTGAAGTGGCTGCCCCTGTTGTTGCCGATCCGGTTGATGTTTTTCTGTCACAATCGGCATTTGTCGGTAATTCGGTCGGAGAGGGGCTTACGATGTTCAATAATGCCAGAGGGCGGGTGCCACTTGGTAATGCGACAATGCTGACGAGAGTCAGTTACTCGTTCTGGAGCGATGAGAACAGTGCATCCGCATATCTTCCGCGATATCAGGGAGTTCCGATGCGCGCAAAGGATGCAATTAAAGCGTGCGGAGCCTGTTATGCATTTATATGCATGGGAACCAATGATCTGGTCGGGAAGAGCGGTGTTGAATCGGCTGTAAGCAAGTATCAGCAGTACATAGCAGAGATCAAACTGGTAAATCCCGGGATCACGATCTTTATAGAGAGCTGTACGCCAACCAGGCCGGGCAGCAATGTAAGTAATGAAAAGGTAACGGCATTTAATGCATATATGCAGGGTTACTGTGACATGATGCCGGATATGTACTATGTCGATATAGCGTCGCCGCTTCGAGATGGAACGGGCTATCTGGCACCGGCTCTTTCATCGGACGGAAGTGTTCATCTGACGAACAGGGCTTATGAGATATGGAGCCTGACGGTAAGAAATTATATTTCGGCTTATCTTGCTCAGAAGGCTGCCGAACTTTGGGAAAAAAATGCGAGCGATCAGATCATCGCCCGCGAAACATACAATAATGGTATCAAACAGATGGAAGAGAAAAAGCAGCAGTACAGAGATGCGAGATTACAGGCATCCCGGGAAGAGGAGACTAAACAGTCTCGTCAATGTGCTGCTCTTGATCTTCAGCCGAATCTGACTCAACGTCAGGATCAGCTGCTTCTTTTGCTGAAGCAACCTTCAGATCCTCTTTATAATCTTCTATCTTCCGATCAGATGTAATGAGCTTGTTCATGTATTCGGAAAGGTCCGATGCCGGAGCATCCTTGTACAGTTCATAGTATTTCTTGCCCAGTTTATAGTAGTATTCCTGCTTCTTGGCTTCTTCAGCCTTGATCAGCGCCTGAAGTCTGGCGATCTCACCGTATTCGCGAGCTTTGTCTGCAACTACTGTTATGGCGTCGGTTATCATTTCGGTTATATCTGCCATTTTATGTCCTCCCGTTTGTTATGTCAGACAGTTTTACGAGCAGCGTTTCAAGTCCGACCTGCTGTGCTATCTGTCCGCTCTTAATGCGCTCCTCGGTATCCGCACACATTAAGAGCGCACGCTCCAGGTTGATTTTACTACTCTTTCTTGCGGCTGGCAATGCCATTTTGACGCGGGTATCGCGCATCTTGAGCGCTGTGGCCATGTCCTTTATACTGATTCCTTCTTCGTCCATCTCCCTGACATGGAGCATCAGGCGAAACTGCTGCTCGATGAGTGCAAGTATTCCGTACGGGTCACTTCGAAGGAGCAGAAGGTCGGAGTAGTACCTTTGCATATCCTCCCGGTTTCCGGCTATCATCGAATCTATCATTCCGAAGATCTTGTCTTCGGGAAGCGGAGGCATCACGGCATCTACATCCTCAGGTCTTATCCCGTCTTTTCCGAATGTGTATGATATGACTTTTTCAAGTTCGTTTGAAACCTGCCACATATCATCACCGCACCTTGTCAGGAACAGATCAAGCGCGTTTCTTGTGATCTGCCGGTGCTCTTTTGCGAGTCTTTTCTGCACCCAGTCGTTAAGATCGGCTTCCGTCGGATTCCCGAACTCGGCCACACAGCCTTTTGACTTTGCTGTTTTCGTCTGTTTGAGGCGTGAATCGATCTTTTCTTCGGAAAAGATGATGCAGCAGCTGTCGGGAACGTTTTCTATCAGATCGACAAGCTCTTCGTCCGCTTTTGTAAACAGTTCGGTATTCTCAAGAACGATCACCCTTTTTTCGGCTAAAAACGGCATAGTCTGAGAGATCTCGTATACCTCTTTGATATCGATCTTCTTTCCGTAAAAGGATGTCAGGTTGATCTCGTCATTTTCCGGAAGCAGCAGATCGACAAGTGCCTTTACGTACCGCTTCCTGTTGTAACTCTGGGGACCGTAAAGGACATAGATGTTCTTGTAATTCTTGTTTTTGATATCCGCCTGCAGCTGTTTCATGCGGAGATTATATCATATTTTCGTTTACTTATCCCGCGGGATTATGTTACATTGTAGATAAGTCTCTTTTTTTGGTACGAAACATGTAACATGGGAACATATATTTAGAACAGGAGGATTGAACATGAAAAAACATATGCTCTTTATAACAGCGGCAGCGCTGGGGATCTCAATGATTACCGGATGCGGAAAAACCGCGCAGGTGCCTGATCAGCAAGAAGATGTGTATATTGAAGAAGATGATCATGATCAGAATGAGGATCCGGAGGAGTATCAGGAAGAGGATACGGATGATGACAAAGGGGAGAAATCGGGAGCCGGAGCATCAAAGCTTTGCTTTTCAAGTGAGGATGTGAACGGCAATCCTGTCAACACGGCGGATATATTTGCGAAGAACAAGATAACAGTCGTTAATATGTGGGCAAGCTGGTGCGGCCCCTGTGTGGGAGAACTCCCCGAACTTGATAACATGAATAAGGAACTGAAGGAAAAAGGCTGCGGGGTTGTAGGATTTCTTATGGACGGAGAAGATCCGAGTGGTCTTGCGGATGCAAAGGATACACTGGAGGATGTCGGCGCATCATATCAGAATATCATCTGCGCGGAGAGTGTAGGTGATGAAGTGGGACTTGAGGCATATCCGACAACATTCTTTGTGGATTCAAACGGAAAGATATTGGGGGATCCCATTGTCGGAGCACAACCGGATGAGTACCTGAGGACAGTGGAAAAGCTTCTTTCGGACATGTGATAACTTCGTGCAGATAATAACGATAAAGATATCCGGTAAAATGGCCGGCAAATGGCGGAGATGATCAAAGGAGGATGAAACAGTGAGAAAACTCATAACCCGCAAACGAATAATTTTGAGGTATCTGTGTCTGGTGTTTGCTTTGACACTGATGCTGACAGGGCTGCCCTCGGAGGCTGTCGCAGCTGCAGAACAGAATAATACAGATGATGTGACTGTTGGCATTGCAGAAGAGACAGCTGATGAGATCAGTGCAGAAGAAACAGCAAAAGAGACCGGTGCAGAGAGTTCGGCGGAAGAGACCGCGGAAGTGGTCGAAGAAGATGAAGCCGGTGCGGACCTGGCGGGATCCAATGAAGATCTCGGCACAATAGAGATCAATCAGTGTTTCAGCTACCATTCCGGAATAAATGATGGTAATCAGGTGTTGATGCAACAGTTTGCTGCCGGTAAAAAGACGGTTGTTATGATGAAGATCCCGGGATCCGATACGGCAGGTTATACGCAGAATCAGGCTGAACAGGAAGTCGGTGATTATACGCTTGAGGTTTATGCGGTAAAAAACGGAGTGGAATCAAGTAATGCCGAGCTTTCTTCATACGGTGAGGAAGGTGGTTTTGCGGTAAAGATCGCTTTTGATGATGACTGTGAAAAAGCCGGGTATTATGCCGTTGCTACGTTTGATAACGGACCGGACCCGGGAACATACAAATTCCACTGGTACAAGGGAGAAGAGGAAATAGCCGAAGCAAGAACGGCGACTTTTTTTGAAACAAAGCCGCTTAACATCCTGATCGTTCCGGTAAAAGCATATTATAGCGAAAAAAAAGAGGCCATCAGTTGTAAAGGCGACAGCTTTGTCGGTATAGATGATAAAACACACCCCTGGACCGACCTTAGGAACTCTGTAGAGACTTATCTGCTTGATGTTTATCCCGTGAAGGAGGTAAATGTCACAGAAGGAAGCGAACTTGATCTGGGTAACGCAACATATGATCTTTGTGATGATGATGGTATGTATAATGTCTGGGAAAGGCTCACCAAGCTTCAGACCAAGAAGAAGGACGGAAAGGAAAGATATGATCTGATCCTCGGCTTTATAAGAGATAACCCGGGGAAAGGCGGCAATTTGGCAGGTTATACCTATGGCAAGCCTGCAAATATCATTACTTATCAGGATTCGGATATGCTCCCTACAGTCGCTCATGAGATCGCGCACTGTTATTTGATAGGGGATGAATATGGGCAAGGAGGTATGGGAAGTTATAATCTCAGAGTCAATTATACTGTTGACGGATATACGGGAAGAGATCTGGTAACGCAAGAAACATTTACCACACCAGGTAAGTTTCCTAAAGCCAACTCTTATTGGAAGACTCCGGCAGTGTTTAAAAAAACTGTAAAGGGCAGCAAGAAGAATCTTATATATACCGGCGGAGACGGATTGGTAGTGTACCTGTCTCTCCACCCATACAGTTTATCTTTGGAAAAGTTCGTATCCTGGGGAGG
>CADCPL010000019.1 GCA_902803305.1 uncultured Lachnospiraceae bacterium | reverse complement strand
GAGGTGGCAAACAGTAATAAGAATTCTGCCAAGTACTTTACCGCGGTGCTTTCAAAGGATAAGATAGCCGTTTCTCTTAAGGAGGGCGCAGACCGGAAGAAGGCCGCGGGCACCAATGTGTTTGATTTTGACCTTGGTGATGAGGGTGCAGTATCATATACATTACCATTCACATATGATAAACCGGTGCTCAAGCTCTCGAGCACGAAGGGTACGGTGAAGAAGGGTGTTGAAACGACACTTAAGACAACAGTACTTGTTCAGACTGAGAACGGAAACTACGTGCCGTATGACCTCACGGGAGCAACTGTTACGTACGGAAGCAATATAGTAACTGTTGGTGATAATGGACAAGTATCAATAAAGGCAAGCGCCAAGGCTTCAGATAAGCTTGTGATCAGCAAGCACGGATGGAATGAGAAAGACCCGGTTCAGCTTAGTTACACGATATCCGAGATCAAGCCTGATAAGGATGTGTTGTCTGTTGATATGGGCGGAATGACGCAGGTGACTCTTAGTACGAAGGCACCGGAGCAGAGCTTCTCATTCCCGCTTACCTTAAACGGTGAGGCCGCAACTGCATCGACGGTTACTGCCACAAAGGGCAAGAAGGGAGAGGAAAACCTTGTAAGCATCGGTGACGGAACACTTACGGTGGCGCTTGGAAGGAGCAGTATAGGAAAGGGAAGTTATACTGTTAATCTGACAGGCGGTAATGCCAAGCTTGCTGTTAAGATAAAGGTTACCGATAAGGGATACTCAGCAACGGGTAAGATAAAACAGAAGTATGATGTGGTAACGAAGATGCCTATGATCATAGAGCCGACACTCAAGGAAGTGCAGGGAACGATAACTGATGTGTCAGTCACATCGATCACTCTTAATAAGGGAACACCCCTGCCTGCAGAATCATTTGAGGCTTTGATGAACAACGGCAATATAGAGGTCACATATACAGGTGCTGAAGAGATGAAGGCAAAGAGTCTCAAGATAGGAGACATGACACTTAAACTTACCGTAACTGACAGCAGCGCAGGAGGCACACCTGTCGAGGTGACAATGCTTGTAAAGAACGTCGCCGCTAAGAAGACAACACCCGTAACTAAGACGTCAAATGTGGTCATCCCCAAGGCTCTTGCCGAGAAGGCAGACGGCACATATGTAATAGCCTCGGCGAACATCCTTAGCACATATAAGGACTCGGCTAAGCATGTACGGACCATCGAACCCGTGAGTGCCGAGCTTACTCCCCAAAATGTAGTGGCGGAAGTTGATCCGGACATTGCAGGCCGCATCCTTATTAAGAAACTTAACGGCAAGAGCGGATCTGTTAAGGTTAAGCTCACCTATCCGGGTGGAGTTACAAAGACAATTACCATAAAGGTTTCAAAAGGTAAGAAGTAGTATAGCTTCAAAAGTTTAATAAACTTAAAACTGTATGATCTTAAAGGTGTCAAAGGGACGGTTCCTTTGACACCTTTTCTTTTCCAAAGCGTATTCTTATGCCTATGGCTGAAATAACGAGGAATACTCCCGCAAACATGATCACAAGAGCGGATCCGTGTCCGACGCCTCCCCCGGTCATGCGTCCAATCATATCGGCAGCAATTCCCGAAAGACCGTAAGCGAACACATATCCGAGCTGCGAGATGAATCCGATCAGTCCCCATGCACGGCCCTGCGCTTCTGACGGGATATTGGTTCTGACAAGATAGTCAAGGCAGTTGTTTGCCACCGGAAGCGATGCAAAAAACATGAACCCGAAACAGCATATGAGGACTATGTTGTTTGACAGACCGAAGAGGAATATGAACGCTCCGGCAAACATAAGCGAGATCGCAAGCTTTTTCGTAAAGCCGTTCTTAATGCCCCGGATCCCGAGATAAAGGGAGGTCACAAGCATTCCGCATGCGCAAATCGTCTCTGCCACACCGAGAGTTGCGGCATCATACGATGATAAGATGAACGGTTCGGCAAGTATCTGAAACATACCCATAAACAGCGTTATGAGTGACGACACGATAACGAGAATGAATACGTCTCTCTTTTCTGTTATAACATGCCAGCCTTCGGCCAGACTCTTCATGAACGGTTCATGATCCTGTGAAGGCTTCGAACCTATAGCACCCCGTACGACCGCGACGCATATTACGGTAAGGAAGAATGTGCATATATCGATGACAAGAAGCAGCTTTACATCGCTTACGGATAGAAGAAAACCTGCGATGAGCGGGGATACCAGATATCTTGCGCTTCCGGCAAGAGATACGAGGCCGCCTGCTTTTGAGTATTCTTCTTCGGTCAGAAGATCCGTTATCGTTGCTCTGTATGAAGGTTCCAAAAGGGCTGAGAAAACCGCGCTTATCAATACACCGATACATATCACGGGAAGGGTTGCAGCCCCACGCATCATTGATATGAGTATATAGATCACACCGAGCGCCGAGCATCCGTCACCTATCATCATCAGAAGACGACGGTCATATCTGTCGGCAAGAACGCCTGCCGGTATCCCGAGAAGAAAAGTCGGAAGGAATCCGAACAGAGTCACCATGGCCATTCCTGCGGCACTTCCCGTTTCATTGAAAATGTACACTCCCAGTCCGAAGCTTGTAAGCCCTCCGCCTATTGAGGAGATAAGCTCACCGCTCCACAGCAGGAGAAACTTTTTGAAGTTTGTCTTCACTGCGATCATCCTCCTCAAGCTGCATTTCAAGAAGCCTTCCGATATGTTTCTTATCGAAAAACATGTCTTTGTTGATGATAACGATTATTGCCGATGCAACACAGAAAACGCCCGTCTCTATGATCTTTGTTTCCGGAGTCATTGCGATCTTTTCCTGGAATATGTTTATGAACAGATGGAAGATTATCGTTGCCAGCATGCTTCTTCTGTTCTTTACATACAGCCATGTCTGGATAAAATCGATCGGTATGGTGCTCACCAGGAAATTGATGATATATATCGGTCCGAGCTGTGTAAGTGTGTATTGGTAAGTACCGGGGATCAGGAACAGCGGCAGATGCCAGCATGCCCATATGGAAGCAAATATGATCGATTCCCAAAACCATGTATGATACTGTCCGACCGCGTCCTCGCCGTAACCGCGCCATGCCACTTCTTCGATGACCGAGGCGAGCAGTATTGTCAGAAGAGCCGATGTTCCGCCGATCGAAAATGAGAAATCCTCTGTAAAGGAAAACTGATCGGGTGAACCTCCGAAAAGAACAGATATGCCGATGGAAATCGCCACAGCAACGCCGAAGATCGCAACGGCGATTAAAATGTATAACGGTCTGATGCGATAGCAGCCGATAAGTTTTCGCTTCAGGTCTTCCTTCAGCATCTTGTTTTTCGAAGTCAGGATCGTTACGACTGCGATGACCGAAGGTGCAATGAGTCCCAGCAGCATCGTAACAAACATAAGAGGGGTATTCTTGAATAAAAGTGAGATGAGCCAGAATCCCCATGTGAATGCGAATACAGTCAGATAAAATCTTACAGGTCTGTAAGTATAATGTTCCATTTTGATAACCTCCTTAACCTTGAAGTAACTGTGTTATAAATCCCATCGATCCCGGTTTTGCGTACAATATCCGCTCGATCGTGTCGATGAATACTTTGATTTCCGTTTCGGTGTACTGCGGACCGTCAAACAATTCGTTCGAGAGGATCACGATCTCCCTGACTCTCTCCGGAATATCGCTGCATTCGAAAAGCCCCTGTGCTTTTCCCTGCTCGCCCACCTCGGAAAGAAGCGGTACGAGACGCGCGATCAGCTTGTTTCTTATCTTTTCATGCATGATCAGGTTTTCCGTATCGTGGAGTGCTTCAGTTATCGGAGCCTCACTTGCATCCGGCCGGAATGAAGCGATGACACCGACAAGTTTCTGTTCGATGGGGATATCTGCCTGAACGACCATCCGTGCTTTTTCTTCTTCCGCATCGAGCATCATGTCGATCACTTCCTCGAGTGTCTGCTCCTTGCTCTCGAAATAGTAGTAGTACGTTCCCTTTGCTATTCCTGCTTCTTCGATGATATCGTCAACGCTTGTATTCCCGTATCCCTTTGACAGGAACATCCTGTATGCGATCTGCAGAAGCTCCAGTTTCCTTTTTTCGCCCTTTTTCATGCTGCTTCCTCCACTAAATTCGTTGCCGGATCCAGAAATTCGACTACCGGTCGGTTTTATATTACAACGACTGATTTTGAATGTCAATACTTTTTCGACTCGCGGTCGAAAATTATTCGGTATGCATATAATGCGGTGGGAAGGGATATTTGCCTTGATATGTTATTTAAAAAAAAGCATAATTAACTAAAATGTGGAAAATATATCATGATCTTTACGGGGTAAGATGATATGAGCAAAAGAATATTTGTAATTGGTGCGGCAATACTATGCTTAATGATCTGTCTGACGGGGTGCGGATTGAGACCATTGTTCAGATATAATAGATTTCAGATGCAGTACTTTATATCGACGATCATCACGGATCGATTCACGGAACTTAAGAAGACCGGGAGTGAACCGGGCGTTGATTTTCTCGAGGGAGGTACCGATGTATGGGAAGTGACATTGCCTGACAGAGATGGACTCAAGGTCCATTTCTACAGCAGTATAAGGCATATCACGCCGGTGCAGGGAATGGGGAATTCGAGCTGGCATCGGTACATAGATACCGATTATTTGGGGCAGGTCTTATCAAATGCAGATCAGACCGGGAAAAACGAAATCGATATACGGTACGGTATGCTCCCCGATTCCACGGAGGTTGTGTTTGACAAATCCAGTGACGTGAAGGTTTACATTCATACATCGTCCGGAGTCGAAGATGTTACGGATGACGAGATCGTAGATTATATAGGGGAGTGTTTGAGTTATTATGATCCGGGCATACAGCCTTCCGGAACGTATGACGAGGCCGCATATTACGGTGTGGAGAAGCTTATTTTCGTGATAGTCTACGATGAGGCCATAAACGCATCTACGGATAAGCCATTTGAAGATGAACTTGTTTTGGTTGCTGATTCCATGTCAAAATTCAAGCTCAGCGGCGATGGTAAGGCATTTGATGAGGATTGGGTACGTTCCCAACATCGTCAGAATATAGCCCGTTACAAGCATGATAACGGGTTGGAAAAGAAGATCACAGACGAACAGGCGGTTTCTGCGATTCAAAAGTATTGCTATCTCAATAATCCCGACTTGGAAAGTATTGTGAATGATGGAGAGTATGATGTTTATTGGGATGTGGAAGCCTGTACGGATTTTGAGATCGTTGTTTTGTTCCGCTCATATACGGGAGCCAATATCCGTTACTATATTGATCGTCTCTCGGGAGTCACACATGTTACCGAGAGTGTTCCCGGAATTACCGATGGGGAAGATCAAAGTGATGAGGTTCTTAACGTATGGGATTATATTGAACAATGAGGATGTGGTAGAATTTGATAAAGGGTTTCCGCAAAAGGAGAAGCAAAAGCTCCCGGGACAGATATTTCAATAAGAGAGGTAGATCATGATTCGTAGTGCAACTAAAAATGATGCCAAGAGGCTTCTTGAAATATACGCATATTATGTTGAGAACACGGCAATATCGTTTGAGTATGAGACACCGGATCTGAGCGAGTTTAGAAGCCGTATTGAGGATACTCTGAAAAAATACCCGTATCTCGTTTTAGAAGAGGATGGGGTGATCAAGGGGTATGCGTATGCCGGTGTTTTTAAAGGCAGAGCCGCTTATGATCATTGCTGCGAGGTGACGATATATCTGGATCGCGATTCAAAGGGAAACGGTTATGGCAGGGCATTATATATTGCATTGGAAGATGCATTGAGAAAAATTGGGATAATAAATCTTTATGCCTGTATCGCGGATCCGATTGCTGAGGATGAGTATCTTACAAGAAACAGCGAACTTTTTCATCAGCATATGGGCTATACCAAGGTGGGAGAGTTTCATAAGTGCGGATATAAGTTTGACCGCTGGTATAATATGATCTGGATGGAGAAGATGATCGGCGAGCATAAGTGAAAATGGATTTCAATTATAATTCCATCTATGAGGCCTTGCTTGAAATGGATGACAACGGCCAGATCTATGTAAGGAATTTTTCCCTGAAAACGCGGTGGAGTATTTTGTCAGTTACTATAACTTCGCTTGATATTTAGTTTCATTGAGTCCGTGAAACGCCCATTTTATCCGGCTTTCGTGGACTCTTTGTTTTTTTTGTTAAAACTAAAAAACACTGCTGCCTAGTCTCAATGTTAGATTACTACACCGAAAGGTGTGTTACTTGTTAAGTTGATTG
>CADCPL010000018.1 GCA_902803305.1 uncultured Lachnospiraceae bacterium | reverse complement strand
TGTTCCGACAGGAAAGCATTCTTCCGAGGAACTGTTTGACATATTGAATACGTGTACGTATAGGGGAGAGGATATATCGGTTGATGTATCGTCAAACGGAAACGACTTTACGCCTTATGTTGTTGTGTCGTTCATGTGTGATCCGGCAAGTCAGCAGGAGGCATTCGACATTACACATGAGATGCTGTTTGACAGCGTGTTCACCGATTCTGAAAAGATAAAGGAAGCTGCAGCTTCGATAAAGAAAACGATCAGGAGCAACATCGAAAGAAACCCCGAAAACCTTATTCGATTCCTGGGATATGCAAGGGAAGGTCAGGGAGCCGCTTACTACGAACACACGCATTATCTGGAGTATTATGATTTTCTCTCCGGGATCGAAAAGATGGATGAAAAAGAACTTAATAAAGTCATGTCGGAGCTTAGCGGCATAGGAAAAGAGCTCGATAGTACAGGTGGCGCGGTGCTCGGATATGCTGTCAGCCCGGAAAACAGAGCCGATTATGAAAAATGTGCGGAAGGTTTTACCGGGAGTCTTTCGGATCCGGACCATGAGAAAAGCACATACTCTTTTAAACAGTACGGATATCCCCTTGCGGTAAAGATAAACAGGAAGAATGTTTACAACGGCATTTTTAACGGTGACGTGGTTTCATCGGGTATGAAGGATGATCCTTCATCGGAGCTGGCACTCGATCTTATAACGAACGAATATGTGAAGACAAATGCAAGAGACAGATACGGCGCTTATCAGTGCTCATACATGAATGAGTATCCGTCCATGGCAGTCATTACCGGCAATGATCCGACCATCGCTCAGACCTTTGAGACATTTGAAGAAATGGGAGATGAGTGGAAGGATATAAGAAAGAGCGGCAGGAAGGCTTTATCCGAGTACATTATAACTCTTCACTCGCAGATCATGGTCAGCAGCGGGGATATTAATGATGCCAATGCCATCATAGCCGGAATGGTGTGCGGTAAGAGCGCATGCGACAGGCAGATACGTGCCCTTGCGATACGAAAGATCACCCCGGCATCCCTGGAACGCTGTGACGCCTTCTTTGATGATCTGTCGAAAAACGGAGCAAAGGTCACGATAGGATCTCCGGACATGATAGAGAAAAACAAAAATGCGTATAAGCAGATCCTGGATCCTTTTGGAGCGCGATAATCTAATCATTTACAACGACAATTTGGTGTGTTACCATACTAAAGTATCATTTTTTTCACGAAGGAGCGTATATTTATGAAAAAGATAATTGCTTTGTTACTTACGGCAACAATGATCCTTTCGCTTGCGGGATGCGGTGGCAGTGCATCTACAAGCGGTAAGAGGGTTTTCAAACACGGTTTCGATCTTGATTATCCGCCTTATTCATTCATCAATGAAGACGGAACGATGGGCGGATTTGACGTAGAACTGTGCCAGGCGATGTGCGAACACCTCGGCTGGGAATATCAGGCGGTTCCTTTTAACTGGGACGCAAAGGATGCCGAGCTTAATGCAGGCAGCTGTGACTGCATATGGTCCGGATTTACGATGAACGGAAGAGAGGACGATTACTGCTGGTCAAAGGCTTATTCGGATAATACGCAGATGATCATGGTCAAGGCGGATTCCGGGATCACGAAACTTGCAGATCTTGCCGGCAAGACAGTCGGAGTACAGACCGCAACGAGCGCTTATGACCTTCTGAATGATGATGAGGGAAAGGCAGACCTTTGCAAGACTTTTGCTTCACTTGAAGTATACGAGACATACACGGTCGCATTTAACGATCTTAAGGCGGGCGCGATCGACGCGATAGCCATTGATGTTACGAGCGGACAGTATCTCATGAGCAATTCGGAAGAGTTCTGCTTCCTTGATGAGATGCTCGGAAGCGAGCAGTACGGTATCGGCTTCCGTAAGGATGATACCGAACTTCGTGATACGGTCAACAAGGCTCTTGACGAGCTTGTTGCAGACGGTACATATGCAAAGATCGGTGAGAAATATCCCGAGATCAAGGATTTCCTTTGCCTCGGAAAATGATCCGATAACGTAGGAGTCATATATGAGCTTAACAACAATGCTTACCACAATGGGCGCGGGAATGCTGCGAACGATCGGCATATTTGTACTGACACTCGCAGGATCCCTTCCGCTCGGAATGGTGATCATGTTCGGAAGAAAATCAAAGCATAAGATCCTGTCAACGGTTGTAAAGGCGTTTATCTCGATCATTCGGGGAACGCCTCTTATGTTGCAACTTCTGGTCTGGTATTTCGGACCTTATTATCTGTTCGGTTGGTCGATAAAAGGCTATCGCTTTCCTGCGATAATAATCGGTTTTGTCGTTAATTACGCATGCTATTTTGCGGAGATATACAGAGGCGGTATCGAGTCGATGGACAGAGGTCAGTATGAAGCGGCTGAGATACTCGGATACTCGAGATCCCAGACTTTCTTTCTGATCATACTCCCGCAGGTCATAAAGACGATCCTCCCGAGCATCACGAATGAAGTTATAACCCTTGTAAAGGATACGTCGCTTGCATTTACGCTTGCATATCAGGAAGTCTTTTCACTCGCAAAGCAGATATCGGCATCGGAGACAAGCTTCACACCGTTCGTGGTAGCGGGCATATTCTATTTTGTGGCTAATTATGTGGTCGCATATATAATGGACCGGATCGAGAAATCGATGAGTTTTTATACGACATAGGATAATACAGTATGATTCTTGAGATGAAAAACATTGAGAAGCATTTTGAAGACTGCGAAGTGCTTCATGACATATCGCTTTGTGTGGACAGCGGTGAGGTCGTATCGATCATAGGACGATCCGGCTCGGGCAAGTCCACGCTCCTTCGCTGCGCCACTTTCCTTGAGAAGATAGACGGCGGATCGATCTGCTATAAAGGCGAGACGGTCGCGCACACTCCGGAAGGGGAAAGGCCCGTATATATCCCGAAAAAAGATATGGGCAAGGTTAAGAATTATTTCGGACTTGTGTTCCAGAATTTCAACCTGTTCCCGCATTACAGTGTACTCAAGAATGTTTGCGATGCTCCGGTAAGAGTGCAAAAGCGTGATATCGGGGAGGTACGCGAAGAGGCGATGCGACTTCTTGATAAAATGGGGCTTGCTGATAAAGCGGATGCTTATCCGTTCCAGCTTTCGGGCGGTCAGAAGCAGAGAGTCGCAATAGCCAGAGCGCTTGCGCTTAATCCTGACATATTGTTCTTTGATGAGCCTACAAGCGCGCTCGATCCCGAACTTACAGGAGAAGTCCTCAAGATAATCCGTCAGCTCGCCAAAGAAAAGATGACGATGGTCATCGTTACACATGAGATGAATTTTGCAAGAGCAGTTTCGAACCGCGTCATATTCATGGACGGCGGATACATAGTCGAAGAAGGTGATCCCGAGGAAGTGTTCGGCAACCCCAAGCAGGAGAGAACAAGACAGTTCCTTGCGGGTTACGGTGAGTGACCCCATATGATGCGAAGTTTTGACGGGATCGATTATTATCTGATCGATCCGACCGGAAATATCACGATACTTGCTGTTTCGGAGGTTCCTGTTTCCGAGCAGCCCCAAATAGCGAATAAGCTTATGGAGCATGAGCCGACCTGTGAACAGGTCGGTTTTGTAAGCGGATCCGAGACCTCCGATATCGGGCTTCGGATGGCAGCAGGAGAGTTTTGCGGCAATGCAGTCATGTCAACTGCTGCGCTTTATTGCAGTCGCTCGAAACTTCCCTGTGGGAGTAGCGCGCAGGTAACGGTGGAATGCTCCGGAACAGACGCACCGATATCGGTTAACATAACTTGCGAAAAAGATCCCGTAAAAACCATTGTATATAAGGGATCTGTTTTTATGCCGAAACATAAAGGCATCAGTCAACGTGAACTGACATATAAAGACAGGATATTTAAGCTTCCGGTTGTGGATATGGGGGGCATCCTGCATATTACAGCAAAGGATCCGCTCGATCTGACGGATGAAGAGGCAGAAGAGGCGATCAGAAAATGGTGCGGAGATCTTCGGGCTGAGGCGATAGGACTGATGCAGATGCACGATCTGCAGGAAAGATCGCTAAAGCTTCGGCCACTCGTATATGTGCCGGCGCTCGGAACATGTTTTTGGGAGAGCTCCTGTGCGAGCGGGACAACGGCTGTGGGCATATATCTTGCCGAGCATGGACGGACAGTTTCAGAGATGGCCGTTCACGAACCGGGAGGAGACCTTGACATCACGTTTTCGGACGGCAGGATCATCCTGGGCGGAGCGGTTAACATAATGTGAGAAGTATATGCCGGGACGGATTGACAAACTGTCCCGGTAACTGTATTCTAAACAGTAGGAATAATCGGACATGTACCAAAACGAGGAGGTACTCATATGGCATTTGGTGTATTTGGCAAAAATGGATCGGATTCGAATAATGATCGTATAGCAGAACTTGAGCAGCAGCTTGCCGAAAAGGACAAAGAGATAAAACTTGCGAAGGATCTGTTGGAATCGGTCAATAACAGTACCCATCTCGGAATATGGACTTCCTATTACAACGATAAGGGTGAGAACGACAGAGTGGTATACTCCGATGAGTTCCGCCGCATGCTCGGATATTCAAGGAGTGAGTTTCCCGATGATATACAGGCACTCGGAAAGCTCATTCATCCCGATGAGGTTCAGGATGTGTTTGCTGCATACGGTGCTGCGGCAGCTGACAAGACGGGCAGGACGAAATTCGATATAGACTACAGACTTCTGTGCAAAAACGGCGAGTACAGATGGTTCCATGCCGCAGGTGATTGCGTGAGAAAATCAAACGGCACCCCTGAGGTGTTCATCGGAACTTTCACTGATATAGACGATCAGAAAAAGACGGCTGAATTCCTTGAGGTCAGTGAGAGAAGACAGGGCGCTGTCGATCTTATGATGCTCGAAGGAACATGGAGCATGGATCTTACGAGATATGCCATTGATGATCCGAATTCTCCGATGGTATTCTCGGATCAGTTCAAGAAGATCCTCGGTTATTCCGGATCTCATGATTTTCCCGATATAATGCAGTCATGGATCACCAAGATCCATCCCGATGACGTTGCAACTGCATCGGATGCTATGGGCAGACAGCTTTCGGATCCTTCGGGCAAGACCGTATTTGATATGGAATATCGTATGCTCCACAAGGACGGAGAATACAGATGGGTAAGAGCATCGAGCACGGTAGTATGGTCAAGAGACAAGAGTACACCGCTCATGGCTGCCGGAACGATACTTGATATATCGGACGAAAAGAAGAACAGACTCAGATTCCAGGAGGAGATGGCTCCCAAGATCGAAGCGCTCAGAGACGGTATCAAGAATATCGCCGAGACGGTGCGTCTTGCAACGACACAGATGCATGAAGTTACCAAGCAGCAGGATGACATCACCGATTCCGCAACCAAGATCGGCGAAGCGGTTGATAACTCCATGAAGATCATCACGAGCATCAAGAATATCGCCGATCAGACCAACCTGCTCTCACTCAACGCATCGATAGAGGCGGCACGTGCCGGAGAAGCAGGCCGCGGTTTTGCTGTTGTTGCTACCGAGGTTCAGGGACTTGCAAATTCTACAAAAGAAACGACAGATGATATTTCCGGCATACTCGGAGGCATGAACAATGCCATCAAGGAAATGCTCGGCAAGATATCGCAGATAAGCGAGAATGTTTCAACCGAGAACGAGGAGATGGAAGAGATCGATAAGACCATTGGCGAACTTCACAGCTTTGCGGATGAGATCGGCACGATGGTTCAGACACTGTTCAACTGAGACGTTGAGGTTGACAAAAGGGTGTTCTGACAGTAGAATGATATGGTTTGAATAAGGA
>CADCPL010000017.1 GCA_902803305.1 uncultured Lachnospiraceae bacterium | reverse complement strand
GAGAATTGAGATCGCTAAGCTTCATCAGAGACTCGGAACCACCATCATCTACGTTACACATGACCAGACAGAGGCTATGACACTCGGTACCAGGATCGTTGTTATGAAGGACGGTGTCATCCAGCAGGTTGATACACCTCAGAACCTTTATGACAAGCCTTGCAACCTCTTCGTTGCAGGATTCATGGGCAGCCCTCAGATGAACTTCATCAACGCTACCGTTGAGGTAAGCGGCGAGACAGCAAGCCTTAAGTTTGCAGGCAAGAGCGTTCCTCTTCCTCCCGCTAAGAGTAAGAAGCTCATCGAAGGCGGATATGACGGCAAGATCGTTACATTCGGTATCCGTCCCGAGGATGTATATGATTCTGAGATGTACATAGAGACATCACCTCAGAGCGTATTTGAGTCAACAGTTAAGGTTTACGAGCTTCTCGGTGCAGAAGTTTACCTCTACTTTGATCTTGAAGAGTTCCCGATCACTGCAAGAGTTGACCCTCGTACGACTGCAAGACCCGGCGATACTGTTAAGTTCGCATTTGATGTTGAGAAGATCCATGTATTCGATAAGGATACAGAGATGATCATCACCAACTAGTACGGGGCATGATTTGTTCTTACGGCTCCTCCGCATATGCGGGGGAGCTTTTTTATCCCTAAACTTCTTTATCTTTTCCCTAAATGATGATAAATTATTGATATGAGTCTTACAGAAGATGAAAAGTACATGAAACAGGCACTTGCCCAGGCAAGGAAGGCTCTTTCGCTCGGGGAAGTCCCGATAGGCTGTGTTATAGTTTATGAAGGAAAGATAATAGGCAGGGGTTACAATCGCAGGAACACCGATAAGAACACGCTCTGTCATGCGGAGATATCCGCGATCAGAAAAGCCAGCAAGTTCATGGGCGACTGGAGGCTCGAAGGATGCACAATGTATGTGACGCTCGAACCGTGTCAGATGTGTGCGGGAGCGTGCGTACAGGCAAGGATCGACAGGGTGGTCATCGGGTGTATGAGCCCCAAATCGGGATGCGCCGGATCGGTGATCAATCTGCTTCAGATGGATGATTTTAACCATAAGGTAGAGATAACAAAAAATGTCCTGGAAGATGAGTGCAGCAGTCTGCTGACGGGATTCTTCGAACAGCTTCGCGATGATCAAAAGAAAGGCAAGATCAGATGAATGAAAACAAACTACCGGTAGACGAAGTGATAGAGATGGGCAAAGAAGCCCGGAGCATGAGAGGTGTATTCCTGAAGATCATAGGAGCATCGATAATACCTCTTGTTATCATGGGTCTGGCGATCTATTTTCTGTCAAGTATCAGATTCCGCCACGTTCTTGAAGAAGAGATCAAAGGAGAACTGCGTAATGTTGCATACGGGATCGAAGAACACTATGAGATGATAGGCGAGGGAGATTATCATAAAGGCAGTGATAACAAGATCTACAAGGGCTCGGAAACAGTTAACGGAAAGCTTGCCGGTATCGGAAGAGAGATGCAAAAGAGCGGGATCTACTGTTCCTTCTTTTACGGGGATACCCGTGTGGATACTACGGTAGTTGACTCTTCGGGAAACCTTATGCTCGGTACCAAGCTTGATGTCAGTATATACAGGAAACTGTATGAAACGGGAGAAGAACTGTTCTGCGAATCGGCAAATCTTGGCAACAGGACGTATTACGGATATTACATACCGTACAGGAATTCGGACGGAGAAGTGACGGCGATATTCTTTGCGGGAAAGCTTAAAAGCGATGTGTTTAACAGGATCAGGGAAGTCAGTTCGTCGATATTGTGGACGATCCTTGTCGTGCTTATCATAGGAACGATCGTGGCCCTGCTGTGTACGATATATATGGTCGGGTACATCTTCAGACATATGCGCGGGGAGCAGGATCTTAATATCAAGAAGGCATCGACGCGAAGCCAGCTTGATTTCATGACGCTCGTAAGCCGTGAGGTTCGTGATCCCATGGATTCCATTACGATCCTGTCCGACAAGATACTGTCCGGCGAGACGAGCGAAGATGTCAGAGATAAGGCGCTCGGTATCAAGGAAGCCGCCAATTCAATGCTCATATCGTTTAACTCTATATTTGATTATACGAAGCTTGAAACGGGTGAGATAGAGCTTGCGGAAGATGAATATAACATAACGGATCTTGTTGACGGATGCTGTGCGAAGATCGGTCCCGGAATAGAACGTAAAAAGCTTACGCTTGATGTCCACTACGATGAGAGCATGCCAAAGCGTCTGCTGGGTGACTATGCGAAGATAAGGCAGATACTTGATAACCTGCTTGAAAACGCCGTAAAGTATACGTTTGAGGGCGGGATCACGGTTGATATCACTTACAGGAACATCACAGCGGATAAGATCGATATAACTTTTTCGGTCAGGGATACGGGAACCGGTATCAGAAAAGATGATGCGGAGAAACTTTTCTACAGCATCGGCAAAGTCGGAGAGAGCAAGAACGTCAGCATAAAGGGAACCGGGCTCGGACTTCTCATATGCAAGCGCCTGGTAAATGTCCTTGACGGAAGGATATCGGTGGACAGTGAGATCGGAAAAGGATCGACATTCAAGTTTACTGTTCCTCAGGATGTTATAAACAGGAGATCGATAGGAAGATCATGATCGCAGAAAAACTGATCGTAAACTGCATAGATGATGCGCATGCTATAGCCGGTGCGGGCTTCGCAGTTGCCGAACCGGAAGGCAGGATCATAGCGCAGGCAGGGATGAAAGAAAGCATATCCGTTGAAGAGGTATCGTCTTTTGTCGCATCCGGTGATGATATGAGGGAAGACCGGCAGCTCCTCATAAGGATAAAGGACGGGGAGGATACCGACCTTGTGCTCATTGCGGATAAGGATGCCGGAGAGGTTGCTGCAAAGCTTGTGGCTTCTCAGCTTAGGAATCTTATCAGCGCGTGCTCAGGCAGGATCGATCGTAATTCATATTTCCGTGATCTGCTCCTTGGTGAAATGCCAATGGATGAAGCAGGCAGGAGGGCCGAAAGGCTTCATATCGATCGCGGTATCAGGCGATGTGTATATGTGATCGAGCCCGAGATCGCAAAAGACAATAATCTCATGGAGATGGTAAAAGAACTGTTCTATTCGCAGGCAGGGGATCATGTGACTGCGGTTGATGACAGCAGGATAGTCGTGATAAAGGCCCTTGCGGATGGGGATGAGGCGGAGGATCTTGAGGAATCAGCCAGGATGCTTGTTGACATGGCCGAGTCGGAGGCGATGTGTGACGTAAGGGTTGCGTACGGGACCGTGGTATCCGATATCAGGGGCGTTACTTCATCGTACAGGGAAGCCAAGATGGCTCTTGAAGTTGCCAAGATCTTTTACCCGATGAAGAGAACGATAGAATACGGAAATCTCGGTGTGGGCCGGCTCATATACCAGCTTCCCGTGGATCTGTGCCAGTTGTTCGTAAAAGAGATATTCGGCGACAACATCCCCGAGGAGATAGACGAAGAGATACTCTCCACGGTCAGCAAGTTCTTCGAGAATAATCTGAACGTATCGGAGACTTCAAGACAGCTGTATATCCATCGTAATACGCTAATTTACAGGATAGAAAAACTGCAGAAAGCAACGGGACTTGACGTGAGAGTGTTTGATGATGCGCTGACGCTCAAGATCGCACTTATGGTCGTTAATTACATGAAATACATAAAAGGAAGTGAGTGAGTCTACACTCCACGGATCTCTACGTTTTGAACGTATTTTTCAAGCTCGCGGCAGTACTGCTCGAGCTTTTCTTTTTTCACTTCATGAAGTGTCTTGTCGGGAACGTGTTCTGATGCGACAAACCCCTGAAGGAAGTAGTGCTTTGCTCCGTTTATGAGCTTTCCGATCTCTGCCGCGGTTTCAAGACTGTAGAATTCTTCCACTACGGTCGTTCGGAATTCATAGTCGATAACATCAGAGAGCAGCAGGTCTATGCTCTCCTTGATCGGAGCAAGCTTGATGTCCTGTATTCCGCACACGTTTCCGTACTCCGAAAGGGATGATTTTATATCCATTGCGACGTGATCAATAAGGCCTCTGTCTATGAGGTCTCGAAGCATCTGCGGGTTGGTCCCGTTCGTGTCGAGCTTGACCTTGAATCCGAGATTTTTGATAAGCCCTATAAAATCAGG
>CADCPL010000016.1 GCA_902803305.1 uncultured Lachnospiraceae bacterium | reverse complement strand
GAGGTGGCACTCATAGTCGCTCAAAAAGGATTATCCGCAGGTGTACTTGAATCAACGTACTTTCCTGCAGTCATACTTCTCATAATAGTATCATCTGTCATAACACCGATCGTGCTGAAGCTCCTCTTTTCCGAGAAAAAGAAGGTGGCTTGACCGGCATAGTCAATATCCCAGGCTTCTGTCCACAAGGTATCGAAGCTGCCTTCCGCTTGCGTAATTATCAAGGTCTTCACAGAACATCTCAACATTACGCCCTATCGTATGATCTGCCGTAAGATTTCCCGCTACATGCGGAGTGATCAGAAGGTTCCGGGTGTTCCACAGCCTGCTGTCTTCCGGGAGCGGCTCTGTCCTGAACACATCGAGTGCTGCCCCCGCAAGTCTTCCGGAATCAAGTTCATCCGCTATGGCATCCTCGTCTATGGCAGATCCGCGGCCTACATTTATTATATACGCTCCGTCCGGAAGAAGCGAAAGCCTCTCCCTCGACAGTATATCCTTTGTCTCCTCCGTAGACGGAAGGCTCATGGCCAGAACATCCGTCCTCGGAAGTATCTCATCAAGCCTGCTCACAGGACAGATCTCATCAAAGAACGAACACTCCGATCTTCCGCTCCTGCTTACGGCCGTGATACATGCCGGTTTAAAGCTCCTTATCCTTTCTGCAAAAGACCGCCCGATATCGCCTGCTCCGAGCACTGTGATCCTGCTGCCGAGTATGAGTTTCTGAGATCTTGGCGGATACCACTTTCTCTGCGCCGTTCCTTCCTGGAATTCGGGGATGCGTCTCATCATCATGATAAGAACACCGATCATGTGCTCCGCGATCGTAACACCGTATGCGCCGGCTGCATTCGTCAGGATACATTCCCTGTTCGCGAATGCACCGTCCTTCATAAGATAATCAACACCCGCCGTCGGCGTGCAAAGCCACTTAAGGTTTCCGTCGGTTGCCGCTATCCTCGGTGCGATTCCGTATATGATATCCGCGCTTATGCCCGATGCGATCGCGTCATCTTCCGTATCAAAAATATGAAGCTGCGCTCCGGCCTCCGATGCAGCTTCTTTTATCATATCCAAATGTTCTTTTTCGTATCTGTTTCCTATAACGATTATATCCATGATATACTCTCCGTCTCAGAGATCTTTTGACTGTTACATGCCGTTTAGCAGTGCATCCACTTCTTCCTGACTGAGGCCGACCTTAAAATTACTCGACAGGATCTGGCCTGCAAGCTGCGCGGGATCAGGCTCGGCAGCTGCTTCGGGAGCGGGAACCGTCTCAGGTTCCGGTCCGGCTTCCGGCTCGGGCTCACGAATAGCATAGAACGGATGATCCTGTGTGATCTGACGTTCTTTTACGACCGTATATGTTCCGTGCTTGAATATCTTTTCCCTGCCGACTCTGGACAGATATTGGATTCTTTCCTCTTCCGGATCCATAATGACCTCACTAACTGCTGTTAACGGTTGATTTAATTATATTGCCGTCTCGAAACGATGGCAAGCAATATCTGTATTGATTTACCCACTCGCCCTGCGGTATAATAGGCGGGTAAAGAAAGTAAGAGGTGACAAAAATGATCTCCACAAAAGGACGCTACGCTCTTCGCGTTATGATCGATCTTGCCAAGAACGGAAAAGACGGGTATACCCCTCTTAAGGATATCGCCGAGAGACAGGATATTTCAAAAAAATATCTTGAGATCATAGTCAAGGATATGGTAGCCGGCGGCCTGCTGACGGGTGCCAGCGGAAAAGGCGGCGGTTACAGGCTATGCCGCAAACCCGAAGACTATACCGTCGGTGAGATACTCGAGCTTACGGAAGGATCGATGAGCTCGGTTGCCTGCCTTGCGGAAAAAAAGAACACCTGCCCGAGAAAGAACAGGTGTGAAACACTTCCCATGTGGGAGGAATACGATAAACTCGTACATGATTTTTTCCATTCAAAGAAATTAACCGATCTTCTCCTTAGGTAGCCATTTGCGCATGATCGCTTCAATATCTGAGCCTTTGACCGGCTTGGCAAGGAAGTCGTCCATGCCCTCGTTCAGGAGAAGGTCTCTTGCTTCCTCAACTGCATTGGCTGTAAAAGCTATGATCGGAACACTCTTATATGCAGGGAACTTCTCGCGTATGATGTTCATGGCTTCAACTCCGTCCATCTTCGGCATCATGTGATCCATGAGAATAATATCATATGATCTGTTTTCACAGGCTTTGATAGCCTGTTCTCCGCTGCTTACGCATGTAGGCTCGATACCGAACATCCCGAGCAGACTCTTGGCAACGAACAGATTGACCGAATTGTCATCAACCACAAGAACAGCTGCGGATGGTGCATGAAACTTCTCCGGTGCCGGCGTCTCCTGTTTATCATCGGCCGATTCGGCTATCTTCTGCGGTATCGATATCCTAAATACGCTTCCTACGCCATACTCACTCTCAACCTCTATCGTTCCGTTCATCAGTTTGACGAGGCGCTGTGTGATGGCAAGTCCGAGACCCGTTCCTTCGGCCTCACGATTACGCTTGCTGTCTACCTGAGAGAAGGACTCAAAGATCATATCATAGTCCTGCTTCATTATTCCGATACCGGTATCCGCAACACGGATCTTCAAATTGATCTCGCCGTCGCTTACGGATTCATGATCAAGATTGATCGTTACCGAACCCTCTTTTGTGAACTTGACCGCATTACCTATGACATTTCCAAGTATCTGCCTGATCCTCGCATAGTCTCCGCAGAGAAACTGCGGAATACTCGGACTTATGTTCAGATTCATCTTGACCGGTTTGGCTTTAAGGCCCATAGACAAAGCGCCCACAACCTCCTGGACCATCTTCCTGACATCATAATCAACCGGTACGATCTCCACCCTGCCGGCTTCGATCTGAGTGAAGTCAAGTATATCACTTATAATAACGAGCATCGTATTGGCAGCGGAATTGATCTTGTTAATGTACTCTTTTTTCTTATCGGGATCTTCTTCCTTTACCGCCATCTCCGACAGACCGACTATCGCATTCATCGGAGTCCTGATCTCATGACTCATATTGGCCAGAAAATCACTCTTGAACTGTGCCGCCTGTGCGACCTTCGCCTCATGTACCTGAAGATCCCTGATCATGTCCGCGGTATTCTGGGCGAGTGTATTGATCTCATCATCGCCGTATGGATACTGTCTGATAGCATCAACAGTATCGTATGCCCTGGTGGAAGCAAAATCACTTATCTGTTCCGACAGATGGTCGATCCTCTTGATATGGTTCCTGTTGATAACAAAAAGGAGAACTCCCGAAAGAATGGTAAGCAGAGTCCCAAGTTGCAGAATGAGAAGCGCCGTATTCTTAAGTATCATCGTGTTAACATCCGAAACACTGATCTCGGTCACGACAAGTCCCACACACTCACCGTCTATCACAAGCGGAGTATAACAGCTGTAGGTGTTGCCCCATCTATTATCCCACTCGTATACATCATCGTATCTGATGCCGTTGTGATATGTGTTCCAGAGAAGTGTATGTTCGCTCGGCTCCTCATAATAGGAATCACCCATGTACAGATAGCCCGGATGATTCTTATCCTCGGTACGCTCACCGTCTATCATGTATGTCGTGTAATGACTCTCATCGTCGCACAGAAGAAAATACGTATACGGAAGTCCGTAAGCTTCTCTTGCTTTCTCAAATTCAAGAAGGAAATACTCATGGCGATATGTGTAATAGAGATTCTGAAGCCGCTCGGGCATCTCATCCTTGTCAACAGTCAACCTGAACGTCTTGTCGGGATACTCTGATCTGAACTCGCTGAAGAACTTATCTCTTGCCGTTATACATTCGTCAAAATCACACGGGATGCGAAGTTCTTCATAATGATCTTTGTAGTAGTTCATGTAGTCGAGAAAATCCTGCGGATCCTCGAGCAGTTTTGCAACAAGACCGTCTCCGACAGCCCTTATCCTGTCCTTGGCCAGCTCTTTATACTGGTTCATCTGTGCAAAATATGTCACGATAGCGGATATCGTCATCGTTACCACAACAAAAAAAGCAACTGCATATGTATATTGTCGGATAAGTTTTTTCTTAGGCTTCATAAACTGTATTATTGCACTGTTTTCTGATTATGTAAACCTCTATTTTATCAACTGATCATTTAAAAGATCCAGGTATTTATCACCGAAAGAAGAGTTATAGGGTGGATACTGTTTATCGAAAACAAGATCACAAGAAAAGGAACCGTCTTGAAAAGGTTACTTATGAATATTATCGGGGTAAATTCTTATATAACGCTTTAAGTGCGTCTATATACAAATAGCCGTCTATCCCGTTTATGAGATTCAGATCAAGCGCGCAATATACATGTACTCTGTCTTTAGATTTTACTGTCGAAAATGTTGCCGCTTTATCGATATATTTTTCGTATGTGGGCAGAGTAATGGTTTCAGCAGGGAGTTCTTTTTTCAGGCGTTTTTCGGCTTTTGCAACTCCGGGATTGTATATCTCGTTGATAAAGAGCGATTTGAAAGCCTCTTTCGCGTTGTTTTTGAGCGTATTGTATTTGTAATATTCACCATCAAACTCGAATTTGGACACTCCGAGTTTTATGGCTTCTCTTATGTCAGCGCGTATGAAATCTCTTTGTGTAGGTGCTAAATTTCTTGGTTGAGGTATATCCTTAATGGGAATAATAGCCATGACGGTCTCCTTACATATCCATCTTTTAATAACTGTTATAATTATATCATGTTATAATCACCTTGTATTCTTATAATTTAGATTGATCAATCCCAAAACATGTGAAAGGAATCCTGGAAATGAAAAAAACTGTTAATTCACGACACGCTGTCTGCGCTACAGCTATTATTCTTATATCCGCTCTGTCCCTTGCAGGCTGTTCGGGAGGTTCGGGCAGGGGCAGTTCCACAAATTCAGATGAGGTATCGTCTGTTTCGGATACTCAAAGCATCCCCGAGATAAGTGCAGATATAAATGCAGACATAGATCTGGATTCTCTCAATAAATCGATCGATGCCATCAATGATCTTAAATTTGATACCAATATTAATACAAACTCCCCGGATAAAGATACAGAGATCGATACGGAGCAGACAGATGACGTTTCCAATAGTTCAGCCACCACACCCGCCGGAGAGAAAACAGTATACAGTTACACGGATGTCTACGCGGACGGAAACGATCTGACGGTCATTCCAAACGGTGGATTAAATGGCTCGTCGGTTTTATACGCGGGAAAAGACCTTAAGGGATTTCTTGACTACATTGACTCTGTTGTTTTGGAAAAAGGCCGCACCATCAACAGAGATTTCTTTTATGACATGCTCGCAGTAATGCTTGTTGACAAAGATTTATCTGATCCCGACACCATAGAAAAAGATCTGGTAATGTCACTTGCAATGGCTAACAATTTTCATGATACGGATGTAAAGATAAATGACTGCTATCTCGATGCAAATAATGCTGCAGAATATGTTTATCACCTTACCATATACGGCAAAGACGACACATGGCTCGTTAATTACAGAGATCGTACTGTCTATATGAACAACGGCAAAACAGAATATGTATCCGAAATGTTCAAGGACGAGTATCTTGCCGTCTGGATGGTAGCAATAGAGGATTATTACGGGCTTGTATTTAACCCTTAACATTGTTTAATACTTGGTCCTAAAGAATCCTCCCCCAAAAAAACCTCATGTTTACACGTGAGGTTTCAGACTGTAGACACGTTCCGAAGAACGTGCCTGTTATTTTTCAAGCCACCGAATGATGGCATCCGGTTCCTTCTCAAGTTTCGTTATAGAAAGTATATGTATGTTTTCCTTTTTTCTTTGATTCATACATTGCTTCGTCCGTCTTTTCAAACAGCGTTGCACTGTCT
>CADCPL010000015.1 GCA_902803305.1 uncultured Lachnospiraceae bacterium | reverse complement strand
GCCCTCATCGATAAGGAAGGCAATCTCCTGTATTCATTCTACGACAACAATAACGGCAGCCCCCTTGCAACATCCATACGCGCGCTTACCGAGATATACTCTCTTCTTCCGAAGGGTGCTTATATCGCGCACAGCTGCTCTACAGGTTACGGTGAAGCACTGATAAAATCAGCTCTTATGCTTGATGACGGCGAAGTTGAGACAATATCTCATTACTATGCCGCTTCATTTTTCGAGCCGGAGGTCGACTGCATTCTTGATATCGGCGGTCAGGACATGAAATGCATCCGTATTAAAAATCATGCCGTCGACAACGTTCTGCTTAACGAAGCATGTTCAAGCGGGTGCGGTTCGTTCATAGAGACATTTGCCAGAAGCCTGAACTACAGTGTCTCCGATTTTGCTTCGGCAGCACTCTTTGCAAAGCATCCGATAGATCTCGGAACAAGATGTACCGTATTCATGAACTCGAAAGTCAAACAGGCGCAGAAGGAAGGTGCAGACGTCGCAGACATTTCCGCGGGTCTTGCATATTCCGTTGTAAAGAACGCTCTGTTCAAAGTAATAAAAGTTTCTGATGCCAGGTCACTCGGCAAAAACATAGTTGTCCAGGGCGGAACTTTCTATAACGACGCCGTACTTCGCTCACTTGAGAAGATATCGGGAGCAAGCGTCATAAGGCCCGATATAGCCGGTATAATGGGCGCATTCGGAGCCGCTCTTATCGCCCGTGAACGCTTCGAAGACTGCACCGGGACCACGACCATAAGTCCCGAAAAGCTTTCTGCCTTTACATTCGAAACATCAATGGCGAAATGCAAAGGCTGCACCAACAACTGCAGACTTACGATAAACAAGTTTTCCGGCGGACGTCAGTTCATATCCGGAAACAGATGTGAACGCGGTATCGGAAAGGTCAAGAACGAAGAAAACCTTCCTAACCTCTATGAATACAAGCTTCACCGTATATTCGATTACGAATCTCTCCCGCAGTCCGAGGCAAAGCGAGGTCTTATAGGTGTTCCGAGAGTCCTTAACATGTATGAGAACTATCCGTTCTGGCATACGTTCCTGACTAAGCTCGGATACTCCGTTGTGCTGTCTCCGATCAGCTCTCATAAGATCTACGAGATGGGGATAGAATCCATCCCGAGCGAATCGGAATGTTATCCCGCCAAGATCGCGCACGGTCATATAATGTGGCTCATCAAAAAAGGCGTTCCGCTTATTTTCTATCCGAGTGTTTTCTATGAGCGCAACGAATTCCAGCAGGCAAGCAATCACTATAACTGCCCTATCGTTACGTCATACAGCGAGAACATCAAGAATAACGTCGAAGAGATATGCCGCGGAGAGGTTAAGTTCCATAACCCGTTCCTTGCATTTACAAACTTCGAGATAGCAGCAAAGGGGCTGATCGCCGCTTTCCCGGATATCGCCGCGGATGAAGTTTACTATGCCGCAAAGGCAGGTTGGGAAGAACTCGACAGGGCCAGAACAGATATACAAAACAAAGGCGAAGAAGTTCTAAAGTACCTTACCGAAACGGGCAAAAGCGGAATAGTCCTTGCAGGACGTCCGTATCATATCGACCCCGAGATCAATCACGGAATACCCGAGATGATCAACTCGTACGGAATGGCTGTTCTTACCGAGGACTCAATCTCGCATCTTGCCGAAGTCGAAAGACCTACGATAGTATCCGACCAGTGGATGTATCACTCCAGACTCTATGCTGCGGCAACTTACGTCAAGACGCGTGACGATGTAGAGCTTGTCCAGCTCAATTCTTTCGGATGCGGACTTGATGCCGTAACGACCGACCAGGTGAATGACATATTAAGCTCCGGCAACAAGATATACACATGCCTGAAGATCGATGAAGTAAACAACCTGGGCGCCGCAAGGATAAGGATCCGTTCTCTTCTTGCCGCCATCAGGATCAGAAAGCGCAAAGGAGAAAAACGTAACATACACTCCAGCGCATACAACAGGGTTCTCTATACAGAAGAGATGAACAAGGCAGGCTATACAATACTGTGTCCGCAGATGTCGCCTATTCATTTCGATCTGCTCTCTTCCGCATTCGTTGCAGAAGGCTATAACCTTGTCGTGCTCAATAATTCCAACAGAGCCGCGATCGATATGGGATTGCAGTTCGTGAACAATGACGCATGCTATCCTTCACTCATCGTCGTCGGCCAGATAATGGATGCGATACTGTCCGGTCAGTACGATACCGACCATCTTGCGGTCGTCATGAGTCAGACCGGAGGCGGTTGCCGTGCGACCAATTATATAGGTTTTATCAGGCGTGCACTTGCAAAGGCAGGTTATGAACATATCCCTGTCATTTCACTTAATCTCTCAAAGCTCGAATCCAATCCGGGCTTTAAGATAACGCCCAAGTTTCTGCTGCGCGGCATTTGTGCGGCAGCGATAGGCGACATATTCATGAGATGCCTGTATCGTATGCGTCCTTACGAACTTGAAAAAGGATCCGCCGATGCTCTTCACCAAAAATGGATTGAGCCATGCTGCAGGTTCATCGAATCCGATTTCATCTCGATACCAAGCTTCTTCAGACTGTGTAGGCAGATCGTCAGAGAGTTCGATGAACTTCCGATAGACGAGACGATCAAGAAACCGCGCGTGGGAATAGTCGGTGAGATTCTCGTCAAGTTCAGCCCTACCGCAAACAACGATCTCGTGAACCTTCTTGAAGCGGAAGGTGCAGAGGCCGTAATGCCGGACCTTCTCGACTTCCTGCAGTACTGCTTCTACAACCAGAAATACAAGGCGGATCACCTCGGAACCAAGATGCGCACCGCTACGATAGCATCACTCGGTATATGGGCCATAGAGCGTGTCAGGGGTGCTTCCGTAAAAGCACTCTCGGCAAGTAAGCATTTCGTTCCGCCGGTACACATCAAGACTCTTGCCGAGTATGCAAAATCGATCGTTGATATAGGTAATCAGACCGGCGAAGGATGGTTCCTTACCGGTGAGATGATGGAACTCATACACAGCGGGGTTCTCAATATAGTTTGTACACAACCTTTCGGTTGTCTTCCCAATCACGTTGTCGGTAAGGGAGTCATAAAAGCGATCAGACGCGAGTACAGAAAAGCAAATATAGTCGCCATAGACTATGATCCGGGAGCATCGGAGGTTAATCAGCTGAACCGGATCAAGCTCATGCTCTCGACCGCATTTAAAAATCTCAATGAATAAAAAAAATGATGCGATCACCTGATGGTGATCGCATCTCTAATACCTGCACGAAGTTTGTTAAACAGTTGTTCCATCTTCTCTTCGTCTTCAAACATTATCGCCTCATCCAGTTCGGTGGACAGGTCTGATATATCAGTCAATCCAAGGATCATACTGTCACGTTTTATACCGCCCAGACAATACCCGAGCATTTTATATTTACCTTGATTATACATTTTCTCCGCATCCGTGATCAGTATATTAAGTTCGTTATAATGCGCACTGAATCTGTTTTCTGCAGGGATCTCCTGAGCACTTTCGTTTCCGAACCTCTGCCACAACCATCTTGTCAGGACCGAATTGAGCGATCTCTTTGATACGGGCTTCTCAAGATAATCATTGAAGCCGGCTTCGAGGAATCCCACGAACACGTCATTTATATCCGCTGTCGTGGTAAATACTATCGGTACCTGACTGTAGTATTCTCCCGGCATGTTCCTGATCCTTGATACAAGCTCAGTACCGCTCATCTTGGTCATCTCATACGCAACGAATATGATGTCATACACATGACTTTCGATCTGTTCGATCGCATCCTGTCCGCTGACGGCTCTTGTGATATTAACCTCGTAAGGCTTGAGTATACGCTGGAACACATTCAGGAACAGAATATCCTCATCAACGATAAGAACCCTTGCATCCCCCGTGATGCTGACTGCATTCTTTATCATCTCTTCTTCATTCTCTTCACTTACATCATTTACAAGGCTTTCAACCTTTTCAATGTCTTCCATGTTGTATACGAATACGACCGTGGCAAGTATCTCACCGTAATCATCAAGCTTATGATTGATGATCATGTTAACATGACGATCGTTGATAGGATAATCCGCGCTTATACCGAACGCGGTATCGTCTCCCGTCTGACATATCTGAGAATATGCTCCGGGCGTAAACCTGAAAACATCCGTTATCTTGTTTCCGACATACGTATCTCCCAGCAGCTGTGACAATACTTCGGCTCTTTTATTCTGATGGACTATCCTAAGCTGACTGTCCAGTATGAACACAACATCCGTTCTTCCCGCATCAAGTTCTTTGACAAAATGAGCCGGCGTTATAGTGATCGAATCGTGGTATACGAGGAGCTTGCGCATGAATATAGCGGCGATAAGATTAAATACTATTACGATCGGAATATATGTCATCGAATACGTGATGATGAACTGTTCGGCTATGAATCCGGCAGCCGAGAATATATATACGATAAGCAGAAGCATAAGGTCATGCTTTTCACACTTCCTGTAAACCCCCGCACCTCTGTACACAACAAATGTGATCAGCATTATGACATAGAACATATAATATATGAAATACAATGCCTTATGCCAGGGCAGCGCGGGATTAAAGTAAACTCCGAATATGTTCTTTTGCAGAACGCCGCCCTGCATGATCGAGTCTACAAAGAACATCATGACGGCAGAATATGCAATGAGCGTGATGAAGATCGAGGTGTATTTTTTGTCGACATCGACCATGTCCTGCGTGATCAGAACAACTTCGGCCATAATGAGTACCTTCAGGAATTTGTCGAGCGCATACAGCAGAAAACAGATCACGCCGGGGTATGTAAGTACCATTCCGACGGACATAAAAGAACACCCTGCGATAGCAAAAGTAAACATCATGTATCTGAATCTGGACTTTTCAGATACAGCTACGGGAGCATATGAAAAATACTGTGATAATGCTATAAGTCCTGCTGTAACAACAACACTTAGCGAGATGATCGTTTCCATTTATGACCTCATGCTTTATGCTCTTTACGCTCTTTATGCGGAGCCTTAACAAAACCGATCTTTTCAAGGCTCTCTTCCATTACGCTCTTAAGGTTTCTTTCCGGATTGAACGCAAGAATGAATCGTCCCCTCTTCCTTATCATATCAGTTTCAAGTCTGATCTCCTGTTTAAGCGTCTCATACTTTACGACAACATCGTTCTCAACGGCAAAACGTCTTATCTTGCCGACGACATTCATCGAATAGCAAAAATCTATAACGAGTATTCCGTAGAAAAATCCTACCACAAAAGAAAATGCAATGTTATCGGCAAACCATTTTACGAGTATTATAACATACGGCTGGACAAAGAAATAATATGCAGCCGCAAGCACCGTCCAGATGACCGAGAACTTCGGACATATGATGCCCTGAAGATTCCCCCATTCATCCGAGTAATCCCACAGCTTTATCTTCATACCTTTTATAAAGATCAGTCCCGCTATATACTCAAGCACCGTCATGAGTACACCCATCGCGATGATCGCCCACGCGACACGCGATGCGGTTATCCCGTTCATATCCTGCCCCACATAAGGAAGGAGCGACATCAAAAAGAGAACGATGAGTCCGAATCCGTACAGCGGAAGACACGGACCCACGAGAAATCCCGGATTGATCCATTTTCTTGAGGGATTCTTGGTGGATATGAATCTTCTGAAAAACAGTTCCAGAGTCCACCCGAACATGCTCCCGACCATAAACAGGAATGTTATTATAAGAAAACCCGCTTCAAACTCACTAAGACCGTTCATAAAATTTCCCTATCAATTCATTGCATCTTTCTGCAGGATCGTCCTTCATGTCGATCCAGACTATATCTTTCCTTTTTCGGAACCACGTCATCTGCTCTTTGGCAAGATGTCTTATCTCCATGAAAAGCTTGTCATAAAAAGCTTCGTAACTTGAAAACTCACCACGAAGATACATGAGTATATATCTGTACTCAAGTCCGAGCCTGTAGAGAAAACCATCCGTCGCTCCGTTTTCCCGAAGGCTTCTCACTTCATCTATCATGCCTTCCGAAAGGCGCTTATCAAGCCGGATCCTTATCCTCTCGTAAAGTTCAGGTCTCGGCCATGTCACTCCCAGGACAAGTGTTTCATATCGAGGGGCATTCGGAACATCAGGCGCATCCGACAAAGCTTTTTCTGCTGCGCGCTCCACTCTTCTTCTGTTTTGAATATCAAGTTTATCAAGCATCCGCGGAGCTTTTTCTCTTATCATCGCAAGCAGTTCATCCGTCGATCTGCTCTCCACCATACTCCTTGTAACGGGATCGGGCGAATCTCCTGTAAGGTTATAACCGTCCACTACAGCATTGACATACAGTCCGGTACCTCCGACGAGAAATGGTTTTTTTGACCTGCTGCATATATCGTCTATCGCTTCATAAGCGAGCTTCTGGTAGTGATATAAAGAGAAAAAATCATTCGGCCGGGCAACATCGAGAAGATAATGAGGAATACCCTGCATCTCCTCTTTTGTGACCTTTCCCGATCCGAGATCAAGTCCTGTAAATACCTGCCTCGAGTCGGCGCTCACGATTTCCGCATCCCACTTTTTTGCAAGTTCTATTCCGAGACCGCTCTTACCCGATGCATTTGTTCCGACTATGCAGACAAGCTTTTCCATGGTCTACTTAAGCCCCGCAAGCAGGAAACAGAGCGGCGAATTCCAATAGATCGTTATCTCATTGCATGAGTAACTCTGCTCATTGTCAACGTAGCACTTGGCTTTGGGAAGTCCCGAAAGCACCGATCTTGCATACGGATCTTCCAGATTGGAATCAGGTCCTCCGACGAGCATTCCCTTCATGCACTCCCCTACCGCCTGACTCGGTCTGTGGTGCGGATGCTCCGGAGTCTGTGTTCCGTACCCGGTCAGGAAACAGTATGAAGTGGTATTTGTCCCGAGCAGATAATCAAGCTGTCTCTTTGCGGCAAGCCTGTAATCATCTTTTCCGGTAAACCGGTAAGCCATCAGAAGCGCCATACCGTTATTCGCGATCGTCATGTTCGATCCCCACGGATAATCTGACTTTATAGAGCTGCCGTATGCCTCACCGTACAGTGTGATATCTCTTACGTTATCACAGTATTCGTAAAACCTGTTCTTAAGATCTTTCGGTGCACTCATCGGCTTATCGGCAGACAGATAAGCATAGTATGCATACCCGCTCATATCGGCCCAGCCGAATCCGTCGTTTTTCATCTTGGAAAGATCGACCGTTTCAAGAAGTTTTTCAAAGCGCTCATCGCCGCTCGTCTTATATCCCTCACATATTGCCCAGAGATATTCGTCCACCGAGCAACCGTCACCGTATTCACCTGTTTTTACATCCGAAGGATTGGTGTAATTGGATTCTCCGATATGTCTTGCATAATCTTCAAGGGCACGATCCGCAGCATCCATGCACTTCTTTGCAAATCCTTCGTCAATGCTGTGATATACTCTTGCTGCCATATACATTACCCCGGCAAAATCAGCAGTCGCTGTTTTTGATGTCGGCATGACATATAACTTTTCCGTACACTCGTCGGCCTTTACGACTCCGTCAAACTGAAGTCCTGTAACTTTATGATAGACTCCGCCGTCGGCTGCCTGCATTTTCAGCAGCCAGTCCAGCTCGTATCTTGCTTCATCAAGAATATCGGGAACCCCGTTGCCGCTCTCGGGGATATTATTTGCGTCAGTGAACGCACCCGGATACATTTCATATGCCAGGAGCAGGTCTGCTGCAGCTTTTGCGCCGGGAACGGTGTATCTTCCGTAATCGCCCGCATCATGCCAGCCACCGCTTACATCTATATACTCCTCGGTTCCATATATCTGCGCTTTTTCGGTATGGCATGCTTCATGAGCAAATTCCTCCGCAAGCTCTTCGGGCAGCTTACATCCGCATCTCTGAAGGTAAAGCATCCTGAGGCTGTCAACAAGAGCATCGGCATATACATTTTCCGATATCGAAAACTCATATGACTGTCCGCTGACCGGCGCCGATATGAAATAAGTTCCGATATCTTTCACGCTTGAAAAATCAGCGTAGCATACATTATCTCCCGACGATCCGTATGTCAGTCCCTTTTCAAGTTCTCCGCGGTATACGCTTTCTCCGCTTACAGCATCAATCACCTCGAAATATCCGTCGCCGTTATCACTGTATCTGAAAACAGCACGTTTTTCATCTCTCGGATGATAACCTATCTGATTAATGTTTATATCATTCATAATCTGTTGCCTGTCTATACTTTTTGCCTGAGAAAGATCCGCCGTGAGCATCACATCATCAAGCACTACCTTATGAGCCGAAAGTCCCTGCGATCCGTCCGCATCGCCGAGATTAAAACAGAGTCTGGGCGAAGGATCCGAAGGCTCCTCCATGACAAACTCATACTTGAGAGTGATCGGATCGGGTCCGATATCAACGTGTTCTATCTGCGCATACGGATGATAATCGCCGCCGTTTTGCTGGATCCGCCACTCGAAATATCTGGGTGTGTCAGAGCTTATCTCGCACGAGAAGGTATATCTACCGCCTTCAAGCAGCTGAAATCCGTCGCAGTAAAGCTGTACCGAATGAGCCTTGGTACCGGGTGAATTAATGACAAGCGTCAGTTTTCCCTGCCCCACCTGTATATCAGCACTTCCTCCGGATTCCTTATATACCGACCACTTACTGTTTTTTTCACTGAAATCTCCGCCCGGGATCAGGTTGTCACCCGAAGGTTCGGATGCGGGCTCTTCGGGTTCGGATACATCCTCTGTTTCCGGATCAACAATATCCTCTGCTTCAGGCACCGGCTCGGAAACAGTCTGCGTCTGTGTCTCAGGTTTTTCCTCAGACATAACAAATTTAAAACTGCATGCAGTAAGACAGCACATGAGAAGCACAAAAGCTGCACATATACATTTTTTTACCCTGCTGATAACCAATCTTAATACCTTCTGCTTACGACTCCATAATAAACGCTGAAAGCGCGCTTGATACTCCGTAATCTCTTTTTCCCATTCCGTGTCCGATCCGGTTCGGCCTTTCTTCCGATATCGGTCCGAACTCATCGGTAAATGATCTGATAAGTGCAGCTCCCGTCGGAGTGCACATCTCACCTTCCGTATCTCCGGGATAAGTTGGTAGTCCCTCGAGTATATTTGCCGTTGCAGGTGCGGGAACAGGCATTATACCGTGAGCGCATTCAACAGTCCCGTATCCTACACATATCGGCGAAGAATATACTTTATCAACCGCGAGCATCTCCATGAGGATACAAACGGCAGTCACGTCGGCTACAGCATCCATTGCTCCGACCTCATGAAAATGAACCTCGGTTACCGGAACGCCGTGAGCCTTGCTCTCGGCTCCCGCAATCACTTCGTATACCTCTTTTGCTTTTATCTTAACAGTATCGGAGACGCAAAGGCTGTCAATGATCCTGCCGATATCGTCCATACTGTGATGTTCATGGTGATGCTCATGCCGGTGTTCATGATGATGTTCACTGTCATGGCCGTGGTGATGTCCATGATGGTCTTCATCTTCAATATGTCCGTGTATCAGGACATCTACTTCCGTACCCGACACCCCGCATTTTGTCTTATTTTTTACACATACCTCTACCCCGTGAAGGCCGAGTCCGTTTATCTTCTCGAGAAATTCCTTTTTTCCGGCTTCGTCAAGAAGTTCGTACAGAGCTCCGGTGATCATATCACCAGCAGCTCCCATTGACAGATCAAGATAAAGAGTCTTCAAATCATTCCCTTTCGGTTTTCCTGTGATTGATCAGATTGGCAACATAGCCCGCGCCGAATCCGTTGTCTATGTTCACTACCGAAACAGCACTCGCACACGAATTGAGCATGCAAAGAAGTGCCGTCATACCTTCAAAAGCCGCTCCGTATCCCACACTCGTGGGAACCGCAATGACGGGGCAGTCGGCAAGACCGCCGATCACGCTTGCAAGAGCTCCTTCCATACCCGCTACGACTATGATAACGGACGCTGACATTATATCATCAAGATGTGCCAACAGTCTATGAAGTCCTGACACTCCGACGTCATATAGTGTTGTAACCTCATTGCCGAGAAAACGTGCGGTAACCACCGCTTCTTCCGCGACAGGAACATCGCTGGTACCGGCTGTGGTAACTACGATCCTCCCAATACCGTCAGGCTCGGGGAATTCTCCGACAGTCGCCATCCTTGCCTGCTCGTGATATTTTATTCCGCATATATCCTTAAGTTCATCAAACGAATCCCGTGACAGTCTCGTGATCAAGATCAGATCCTGACCGTTTTTTTGCATTACTTCAACGATCCCGCGGATCTGCTCCGTAGTCTTGCCCTCGCCGTAAATAATCTCGGCACTACCCTGTCTGAGTTTTCTATGTATGTCGACTTTTGCATAATCGATATCTTCAAACGGAACTTCTTTAAGCCGGAGAAGTGCTTCTTCAACACTGATCGTCTTATCTCTTACGCCATTAAGTATCTCTCTGTAGTCTGTACTCATCCGTTCACCGCTTACATCAAATAAAGGCGGTCCTGACAAAGTCAAAACCGCCGGTTCCTTATCTGCTCTTATTGGCAAGTGCGCTCCGCACGACCCCTCTCGGATCTTTGATCAGAAGTATCACAAGCCATATGACAAGTCCGAGTGCCACGACCGACAGCCCCAGATAACTGTCATTAAGCATATCCGCAGGATCCTGCATAAAAAACTGTGCTCCAAGTTCCGTATACTCAACAATCGCATCAACAAGCCACATGAGCGATGCGCCCCAGAACATAAGACAAAGCGTTCCGAGCTGCATTTCCTGTCTGTTATCTCTTTTATACCATACGATCGTTGTGATGATCGCCGCAAATACAGTTATAAGTAATGTCATTTCATACCTCCTTCTGCGTCTCTTCGGAGGCAGCAACTTTTCTTTTGCTGATAACGGAAGATGCAGCAACCATGCATCCCCATATTGCCGTAACAAGAACTGCCATTCCGACTCCCGCAGTTCCCATCTCCTGCAGCATCTCTGACGTCTCTCCGTTTGTAACCGCAGTCAGGAACGGGAATGTCGGAACTACCTCTCCGTGCCACACATGCTCAAAAGCAAGCAGTGCACTGCCGCCCCACAACATCCTGTTCAGCCAACCGAGCTTCTCGGATAAACTGACTTTGAGGCTGTCTGCATCAGCTTTAACTGTCAGATCGCCGTTTTTATTCTCTTTTGATCTTACAACCTTTTCAATAACGGTCGTTACAACTGCTTCGGAAGCAGGTACGAGAAAACATGCCATAATAAGTCCTCCAATTCAAGTCAGAAAATGCATCTTTAGTATTATAACATCGCTGTTTAAGCCGTGTCTATATGAATCAGGCATCTCCTATCAGCTCTATGAGTTTTTCTTTGGACTGTACTCCGAGCGCACTGGCCGTCTCCTGTCCGTTCTTAAATACCTTGATCGTGGGGATGCTCATGATGTTGAATCTTCCGGACAGTTCCTCCTCATCATCAACATTCACTTTTCCGACGATATACTTTCCTTCGAACTCTTTTGCAAACTCTTCGAGGATAGGTCCCATCATTCTGCAGGGGCCGCACCAGGGTGCCCAAAAATCAACCACTACCGGTTTGTCGGCACCAAGAACTTCCTTCTCGAAATTGTCTTTTGTGATCACAAGTTCAGCCATAAAACCCTCCTTTTTTTCTCATCGTTATTATTTCATCGTTATGAGTTCATAGTCACGGGTGCCGATCCCGAGCTTTTCCGCATGCTCGAGAGTCTCGGCCCATGAAGTGTTCGGATTACTGTTCTGCCATACATTTCCGTGATCATGGAAATGCTCGCTCGCCATATTGTCTCCAAGCTGGCTGTTCCTGATAGGCTCGGCCTTTTGGCACAGATCCACGCAGGCCATATCAAGCGCAACCGGATCAAACGATGCAAGCATTCCTATATCAGGTAGTATCGGTGCATCATTTTCGCCGTGACAGTCACAGTTAGGAGAAACATCGGTTATGAGGCTGATATGAAAATGAGGCCGTCCGTTAAGTACTGCAAGAGTGTACTCAGCCATTCTTCTTCCAAGCATCTGCGCAGCGTCCCAGTTATCATTTACGATAGCATCAAAAGCACATGCACCTATACAGCGGCCGCATCCTTTACATTTTTCGGGATCTATG
>CADCPL010000014.1 GCA_902803305.1 uncultured Lachnospiraceae bacterium | reverse complement strand
TTATGTATAAAGACGTCACGTTATGCGGTAACTGCAAGCACTTTTTTGTTAATCCCGAAGGGATCGGTATGTGCCAGAACGAAAAGGGGCTGGCTTTCCCCACGGCGGCTGATTTTTGCTCCAACGGAGAAGCTGCGGACGGAAGCCGTGAGATCAACAATTCCGAATTATTAAGGCGGGTTTATGAGCAGCGCAGAAACGGATAAGATCAAAAAAGATAAAACAGACAGGAACATAATCCGCATATTTGCGGTTGTATCAGGCAGCTTCATCATCGCTATCTTTGTATCCATCTATTCTCTTGCCATGCTTGCCAGGGAGAATACGAAAGAGATCGATACGATGCTGACTTATCGTATCTATGATTCCATATCGAGCAGTCTTAACGAGCCTATCGTCGTATCCAAGACAATGGCATGCGACGAGTTTCTTGAAGATTTCCTGAAGAATGAAGATTCGATGTCCGAGGAAGACGCGATTAACGTCATGCAGGATTATCTGGGAAGCATCAAGGGCAAGCTTGATTATGATACCGCTTTTCTCGTGTCGGAAAAATCCAGAAGATATTATACATACGAGGGCCTCAACAAGATCGTTGATCCCGAAAATGACGATCATGATATTTGGTACTCTCTTTTTGTCAACAAGGATCTGGCATACGATCTTGATGTAGACAGCGATGAGATGAACAAGGGCGTGTGGACCGTATTCGTAAACGCTCGCGTTGAGGATGAGCAGGGAAGACTTCTCGGCGTATGCGGTGTCGGTGTTCAGATGACCAGCCTCCAGAAGATGATCTATGAATCAGAGAAAGAATATAACGTCAAGATCAATTTTGTGGACGAGAACGGTCTCGTCCAGATCGATACCGATGACATAAACATAGAGACGGCACGTCTTGATATCGACGTACTGCGTCCCGACAAAAAGGATGAATATTATTATTCAACTACGGAGAAAGATGAATTTGCGGTCACAAAATACGTCGAATATCTCGGGTGGTACCTTGTCGTAAGAAGCGCGCCGACTTCAATAAGCAGACAGTTCATCAGTGTGATCTTCATGAATGTTGCGCTGTTCCTGCTCGTGATGGTGATACTTATAGTCATGATCTCCGTTATACTGAAGCGATCCAGGAAGGAGCGGGATGAACGCGAACGCCTTCACATCATATCAGAGCGTGCTGTTGCTGCCAGTGAAGCCAAGTCCACATTCCTTTCCAGCATGTCACATGAGATCAGGACTCCGATCAATACGATGCTTGGAATGAACGAAATGATCCTGAGAGAATCAAAAAACATGAGGATCATCGATCACGCCACAAACATCAGGAATGCAGGCAGGACTCTTTTGTCACTCATCAACAGTATCCTTGATTTTTCCAAGATCGAAGAAGGAAAAATGGAGATAGTGCCGATCACATACGATACGGCAGTACTTGTCAGCAGTGCGATCACATCTGTCAAAGAACGGGCTGATGCAAAAGGTCTTTCATTCATAGCGGAAATAGACGATAATCTTCCCTCGCGTTTGATCGGTGATGACGTCAGGATCCTTCAGGTCATAATGAATATTCTGACTAATGCTGTAAAGTACACGCAAAAAGGCCACATCCGCTTTATTTTTCGCGAAGAAAAAAGAAACAACGATAACATCGACATTTACGTTGCCGTAGAGGATACGGGTATCGGTATAAAGGATGCCGATCTTCCCAAATTATTCGAATCATTTGAAAGACTTGATGAAGTGAAAAACCACGGGATCGAAGGAACCGGTCTGGGAATGTCGATAGTTATCAACCTTCTTAAGATGATGGACAGCAGTATCCATGTCGAGAGCAAATACGGCGAAGGTTCTACCTTCAGCTTTGTCATCCGCCAGAAGATCGCAGATGATACACCGATGGGCGACTACTTACAGAGCAGTTCTGATGATATCGTACCGCAAGAGACACTGATCGCAAGAAATGCAAAAGTGCTTGTTGTCGATGACAACGATATGAACCTTAAGGTCGCATCGAACCTTCTGGGGTTGTTCAGGATCAGGGCTGATCTGTCACCATCCGGAGTTGATGCCATGGAGCAGGTAGCAAAAGAGCATTATAACCTTGTCCTTCTTGACCACATGATGCCTGAGATGGATGGTCTGGAAACTCTTGAAAAAATGCGGTCGGAAAACATCCTTCCCGAGGATACGAAAGTGATCGCTCTTACGGCAAACGCGATCAACGGTGCAAAGGAAGAATACTTAAACGCGGGATTTGATGATTATCTGTCTAAACCGATAGAAGTCGAAGCACTGGAAGAACTTCTCATCAAATGGCTTCCCGAAGATGTTAAGGGCGATTATGAGAGCGAGAGTGAAGATGACTATGACGTGATGGAATTTGCACCCATAGATGAGTCCGGCGAGAAGCAGACCGGCCGGAAGAATCCCGGCAAAACATCTTCATTTATCAGGTCTATGGGTGACATAGGGCTTGATGTAGTCGCAGCACTTAAATTCTGCGGTGGCGATGCCGCTTTCTATGAAGGACTTCTTTCGGATTACGTTAATACATATGATGTAAAGAGACGTGAACTTGACGAGTTGTTTGAAGCATCAGACTGGAACGGCTTTTCGGTAAAGATCCACGCTCTAAAGAGTGTATCCAAGACGATCGGAGCCTCTTCGCTCGCCGAAAAAGCCCTTCTTCTTGAAAAGGCTTCACGAGACACCCTTGATGTATTCGTAAAACGCAGTTATCCGGAGTTTTCGAAAGAGTTTGAAAAAACAGTCACAGATATAAAGAATGCGCTTGGCGATCTATAGAGCGTACTTTGTCCCGGTCGCTGTCGGGAGAAGATCGTTCAGGTATTTAAAGCTCCTGTACCAGTCTTCTTCCGGTCTTATCTGCCGAATGTGCGAAGTTTCCTCGATAAAATTGAACGACTCATATCCGGGGATAAAGAACCTTGTCCTCTCCGATGCGGGAAGATGCTCCATCTCCTCGGTTGTTCTGTTGAACCAGTGATGAGTTACGTAAAAATACTTATCATCTATGTTTTTGATCTCTCTTTTCAGGTAAAAATCATTCAGTTCATCTATCTCAATATCATCCCAGCAGCAATCCACCTCATACCACTCACCGTCAAGCTGCACGACATTCCATGCATGATAGGCATCGCCCCAGAGTGTCCCCGTAGGTGTATCTGCCTCTCCCGTAACCTGGGCGGCACATATTCCAACCTGTTTCAGCAGGTACTGATACGCCTGTGCATATCCGTCACATACAGCAGTATGTGCATTTCCCCTGCTGTTTTCAACGAGCGCACCATATGCGGTATGAGCAAGATCCGGACCGACAAGGCCCAGCTCCAGCAGCTGTCTGTCATATGTTACCATGTTGTTAAGTTTGTCATGTATCTGAAGCTCTATTTCCTCACATGATGCCTTTTTATCAATGCTTCGCATGAAGTTATAAACAGCATTGTCAAACTTTGCTATCATTTCGTTTTCATTCGGATCCGCAGGTCCCAGACTGATCTTGAAAACGGCTTTTTCATCATCGGTAGTACGCTCCACTTTCGGAAGCCGTGAATCAGATACACTTATGTAAAAGAACTCAGGATGATCGCGAAGCATCGCATAGAAAACAAGGTCGATCTTATCTTCCGTCTCTTCAAGCGCCGATATCGGTATTTCCAGTTTTCTCGAATAATCCTCTTCATCCTTGTGCATCACAAGATCATAGTACAGCTGGTATATCTCTTTTTCGTTTTCGGGCATTTCATTGTAGTACAGGCAGTTCTCGAATTCATAAAGGGTATATTCTTCTTCGGGATCGGGAACAACTTCGGACGGGTTTGCTGCAGAAGGCTCCATCACACCTGTATCGGCCACGGAAGCAAGTAGTGTTCTTTCCTGTCTGTATTTTGTGCCCAGTGCAAGCGCGATACAGCAGGCCACGACTGCTGCAACAATTATCCCGGGAGCAGGGTTCTTCTTTTTGGGCTTACGGCTTTCCAGGTACTCTTTGTAAGTGTATCCGGGTGCTGTTTCGTTTACCGGCTCCGTAACGACCGGTCTGACCGCCTTGACCGTTCTTCGCGGTTCGGATACAACCCCCGATATATCTTCCGCCCGCCTTACAGCCGGTTCATCTGACCCGTCATTAAGCTCTTCTTCCTTCGAAGCATCGCTTCCGTCTCCGACCTTTTCATAGATCAGCTCATATATCTGCTCCGTATCAAGCTCGTTCCATTCGGCGGAGGATACACCAAGAGAG
>CADCPL010000013.1 GCA_902803305.1 uncultured Lachnospiraceae bacterium | reverse complement strand
GCCGGTTATACCAACGCAGACAGCGAGATACTCCGTTTTGCGGTATACGTCGAGACCGATCACGATACGGATATGGACGGAAAAACAGACCTTGTACAGGCTGTAGTTCAGGTTCCCCGTGCTGCCTGCGAGGGCAAATATCAGGCCCCCACAATTTTCGAAGCCAGCCCGTATTTAGCCGGTACTGACAGCATAATGGATGCAGATCAAAAAAAAGAATTCCTTCCCAAACCCCTAACCGGTACCGGATTTAACGAAAACGAGTTATATGATACAGGTACTCGACATACGGCTACGGAAGATCCTATAACTTCCCTTACACTTGCAGCAAACGACAGTGATGAAAGGTTTTCCTCAAAAAACTGGTACTATAATTATCCTCATCTGAAAGATAAAGAATCTTATTTTATTAACTCCCTTACAAACCATGATTATTTTCTTATCAGAGGTTTTGCTGTTGTTGAATCGGCAGGACTTGGAACAAACGGATCAGACGGTCTGTCGATCTGCGGAGGCGAGGCTGAAGTTGAAGCTTTCAAAAATGTTGTGGAATGGATACACGGTAATGAAGGAAGACATGCTTATGCCGACAAAAGCGGTACCATTCCGATCTCTGCCGATTGGGCCAACGGTAAAGTTGCAATGAGAGGGGCCTCCTATAACGGCACCATGGCATACGAAGTGGCAGCTACGGGAGTTGAGGGGCTTATGACCATCGTTCCCGAATCCAGTATATCCAGTTGGTACGAGTATTCGAACACTCAGGGTGTCAGTCATTACAATGATAATAAATACACTACAAGCCTGGCAGCCGGTAACTCAAGCAGATTCTTCGGTCTTGATACACGTGCCGATGCGTTCCGGGAACTGTGCTCCAAGCTGTTCGGATACTTCGACGAATCCCAGGAAGCACTTGCCGGACACTATGGGCAGTTCTGGTCCAACAGAGAGTTCTCTGATGTCGGTGCAGGTAAGATCAAAGCATCTGCTCTTATCACACAAGGTCTCAATGATACCAACGTGCGTCCGAAACAGGCTGATCTTATGCGAAAAGCTTTTGAGCGGAGCGGATGCGAAGTAAGAATGATACTTCACCAGGGCGGACACGATACACTTGATACGATCGAAATGTACAGCGATCCCGATCACCCCATACCGGAATTGGACAGCCTGTATTTTGAAGATATCCTCAATAAATGGTATTGCCACTATCTGTGCGACACGGATAACGATATAGTAAAAAAGCTTCCGAAATATTATGTTCAGAGCAACACCGACGGATCCTTCCATTCATACAATGAATGGTATGAGGACAGTTGGTTCGATGACAGTTCAAAACATCTTGAACTTACCGCAGGGAACACCGATAAAGTAACAATTGCCAAGATAAGAAAACCCGACTCCGATCCCGGCGACGAAGTTGAAAAGATCGATCCCGACATGCGCTCCGGTGATGACCCCGACTTTACGATAGACGATTTCTTCAGAGCGATCGAATCAAACGATAAAGGTGAAGAAGGCGGCGGGCAATATTTCGAAACATGGATAAAGAGTGTTCCCAAACAGATCACCATTCAGGGCAAGCCTGAAATCCATTTGAAAGCCGGTGTGTCTGATATTCCCGAAAACGGCAGGATGGTACTTGGCGCAATGCTCTATGATGTTTCTGCCCAGCCTTTTGATGCCTACTTTTACAAAGGCACCGGCGGCTACGGAATTAAAGACACAATATATGAATCCTTTATAAACAGAGGACCGGATATAAACAGTTATAACCTCGAAGAATTTAAGAAAGTATCCGTCAATAAAAAGCTGATAACAAAAGGTGTGATCGATATCGGATCTCCGAATATCCGTTACGAACCTGCTACGGCCATAAAAGGAAGCATCGATAAAGACAGTTATTACAATTACACTATCCATATGGAACCGACTGTATACACCTTACAGCCGGGGCATTATCTGTGGCTGTATCTCATACCGGTAATGGATTCGATCTACTCGGATGTCGACATTAACATAGATAACGCCGGCAGTTTTGCCCGTATTCCCGTAAGTGCTGTTCCCGACGGGTTTAATAACTATAAAACCGAATACAAGGACGGCTACATTTACGATTATGACGAAAACGGAAAAGAAGTTTCAAAAAAGTATATCGAAGATGAAGCTCACATAGATTATGAAGATAGCAGCCGTATCATAACCGAATCATCAGAGATAAGGATCACGGGGCTTGATCAGGAATATAAATACCTGGGGGTTCCGGTAAAACCGGATATAACGGTATATGACGGAACAGATCCGATGACAATCGGCACGGATTATACGATCTCCTACGGCAACAATACCAAGCCGACCGAACTTAGCGGCAAAGACGCAACACTTACGATCACATTTAAGGGCGAGTATGTATCAACGCCAAAGAAGCAACTGACGTTTAAGATCGCTAAAGCCCGCATGTCTGACACCGACAAAGAATTCGACGTCTATGCGCACGACACATTTGCCGCTTATACGGGAAGCGCTCTCAGGCCGGTTCCCGTGATAGAGTATACCGATGAAGAAGGCTACACGACCGGCAAAACGATCGCCAAGAGCAACTTCAGATTCAGTTATCTGAGGGAAGGGGCGACCGAGCCGACAAGCAGCGTTACAGAGGACGGTAATTACACGATCATAATAGAGCCTTCCGGTCCGAAATCATATTGCAGCGGAAAGATGACTGCAAATCTTACCGTAACCAAGACCAAAAACACTCTTTTGAGTAACGCTAAAGTGGTGTTTGATCCGGGTTCATACACATATACAGGTGAGCCTGTCTCACCGACCGGGTATACTCTTAAGCTTAAACTGGACGGCAGGGAATATACCGATCTGATCCCGAACGAGGACTACAAACTGAGTAATTGCTATAACAACACAGATCCCGGTAAAGCAGTAGCGGTCTTTGACGCACTGCCCGGCAATACCAAAGGGATCACCGGAAGTGTAAAGGCAACATTTAAGATAACAAAAGGACGTGTATTACAAAGTAACGGCAAGGACGGTTTCATATATAATTATCAGGAATATGTTCCATTTGCCAAAAGCGGTGCCGAACCGGCATGGCTCTATGTTTACGATGGCAAAAACGAGCTTAAAAAAGGCACGGACTATACCGTAAGTTTCAGTGACAATAAATCACTTACGGGTGGTGACAGCAAGGCTCATATGACCATTACAGGTAAGGGGAAATATAAAGGGCAGGTGCCTCTGGATTACAATATCGTAAAAGCCAACATCTCCCGTATGAACGTGAGTATAAAGGATAAGGTAATGCCTTCACGGCTTCCTGCAGACGGAAGCGGATACAAAGATCCCGATATAGTCATTACCGACGCAAAAGGAAAAAAACTCATAAAGGGACAGGACTATAAGTTTGGCGACTACAAACTCCTGGACACTGACGGAGAGGAAACCGCCCAAGACATCGATCAGACAAAAACCTCCTGGATACGCGTGACCATCGTAGCTATGGAGGGTTATTTCGGAGAGATCACTGCAGACTATATGTATTATGATAAGGCTCACGATCTTTCCAAGGTATCAATAGATAAAAAGATAGCGGACAAGACATATAACGGTTCCGATATCTATCCGACTACAGATGAGCTGAATGCTCTTTTGATCGATAAAAAGAACGATAATACAAAGCTTAAATATGATAAGGACTTCTTTATTGAATCATACAAAAATAACAGAAAGTCCGGTACAGCCACCGTTGTCCTTCGCGGTAAAGGTGCTTACGGCGGAACAAGATCCGTTAAGTTCAAGATAAACCGTCAGGGAAAGAAAAACATCCTCGGTCACTGATGATCCGGTTGGCTAAATAGTGATCAGAAAGGCTGAAAAAACGGGAGCTGCAGATAATGCAGCTCCCTCTTTTAATTCTTAATACTACTACAATTTCAGTCCTTTGTTCTTCTGGTTTCTGATCTTGAACTTATATGACTTGCTTCCGCCAAGCGGATAAGTCATTGTCCGGTCCGACTCTCCCCTTGTAAGGGTTATCGTCATTGTAGCCGTTCCTGCCTTGTTATTCTTCGAGTAAGTGATGATGAAGTCACGATCCGCACGTTTCAGTGTAACGCCGTCAACCACTATCTCGTCAACAACCGGCAGTATGAACGAGCTTCCTATGTAGCAGACCTCGGGAACTTTACCTGTTGTATCAACATCGACGGTTCTGTATGCATATTTCTCAATGCTCCTGTCGGTATAGGTCATATCATCGCCGTTATCCCATATTACGGATGCCTTGTTACCGAACTTGATATCACCCCACTTGGAAGCTTTCTTCTTGTACTCACTGTATATGCCTTCAAGTTTTGAACCATTTTCATCGAAAGCAAATCCCTTCTCTCTGCCCGCAGTAAGCTTAAGGTCATATGAAGGTGCCGAAGTTTCATATCCGGGTACCGGTGTCTCTTTCGCAAATTCAGCCGTGTAATACTTCGCAGGTATCTTCTTGAGTTTCATACCATCTGCACTTGACTGGAACAGCGTCAGCTTAGGAGCCTTGCCTCCTGCTGCCACATCACCGGAAACCTGTGCAAAGATCTTGCCCTGCATATCATGACTGTATTCACTGTAAGCAAATACATCTGTGCTTGCGGGATATACATCAACTTCTACCTTTGCAGAGCTTCCCTTCTTAAGGCCGGATATCTCAGACTTAACCTTAACGGTTGCCTTAACGGTTCCGATCCGTCCGCTTGCATCAGCTGTCTTATCCGGCTTAAATCCACTGTAGCTTACGGAGTAGTTGGCATCTCCTTTTCCTTCCGTATAATCACTTATGCCCAGTGCATCTGATGCGATGTAAAACTCTGTCTCTATACCGGATATGTTGAAGTCTGCTGTTCCGGCACTTATCATCTCACTCGTGAGCGCAACAGGCAGCCTCTTTATCTTTTCAGTGATCACAGATCCGCCGTACTGTCCTTTTCCGACAAACGCTATCGTATATGTACCCGGAGCCGTGTCATCAAATGCTGCTGTCCCTGCAAGCTTGTAGCTTCCGCTGATCGTAAGCTTCCCGTCTGCCGAAACCGTAACAACCTTTGCAAACTCCTCATCGTCAAGCGGAACATACTTCTTCTTTCTTCCGGAAACGATCTGTTTTGCAAGAGTGATATCATTCGGTGTGATGCCATTAAGAGTAACCGTAATACTTCTGCTCTTTCCGTCATAAGCCACGCCCTTCTTGTCCCAATCAAGCGTTATCATTGAGGATTTTAACTTATCTCCGGTCACCTCTACAGTCGTACGTATCGGTCCGTCAATGACTATTCCTTCATACTTTCCGTATTCCGCAACCCAATCGATCGTTGCCGTATAGATACCGGCACTCATCGCCTTGTTGTTCTCAACTTTTGCAGTTGGTGAAAGCGCAGTAAGTGTCACTTCGTAATCTGCCGGTTCGGGAGAAACCTTATTACCGTTCTTATCCTTTACCTTATCCTTTATTCCGGTCACAAGTTCACTTGCTTCAACACCTCCGCTCTTGTACTTAGCCTTCGAGGTCTTTGCCTTAAGCGAACTGAACCGCGTGGTTCCGTACTCGAATACATCAAACTGCTCTTCCGGTCCGCTTCCGAAGAAGTTGCCTGTTCCGGCATACCATACCCTGTATCTTCCGCTTGTGTTTACTTTCTTCAGGGTAGTCTTGGCCTCGCTTCCGTCAAGGCTTCCTATAGTATCCCATCCTCCTGACAACTCATTCTGTTTCTGAAGAGTCATCAGTATTTCACCCTTGGAATAGGAATCCGGTTTGTCGTTATCGGTCACATATGCGCCGATATCACTGTCATAGAAGCGTCCGCGCCTTACAGGTTTAACCGAAAGTTTGAGCCCTCCGTTCTTTCCAAGAACATATGAATCCTCCAGGCCACCGTCTATAAAGCGTCCTACCGCCTCCCTGTCAACCCAAAGCGACAGAGGAAGAATATCAAAGAAGATCGTCGTCTTCATATCCTTATAGTTACCTTTACCGGTCACTAAGATCTGAGGACTCTTCTTTTCCGCCTCACTTTCATCCGCATAGAGCGATGTGTATTTTCCGGTTGCCGGATCATACTTCATCGAAGCATTCTTTTCATTCTTGTACTTAACGGTATAATCCTCGCCGTATACAAGCTCATAAACCTCACCGTTTTCATCCGTTGAACTTGTATCTTTTATCACAAGATTAAGATCGAAGGATGCAGACTTATTCGCATTATTCTTTTGTGCTGCAGGGTCCGCTGCAAGTTTATGCGGCAGTCCGGTGTATCTTACCGGTGACGGACTGCTTACATACACTCCTCCCGTGCTGTCTGTTTCGGTTGCATACGATGCGACAACAGCATATACGGTTATCTCATTGTACTCGGCAGAAATACCCGAATAAGCAACTCCGCTCGGATCATCTCTGAACTTGTCCGCGTCGATCTCGGCGATGAGGATCTCATTGTCCTTGTCATCCTTAACATACGCATCATCTCCGTTTGAATTACCCGCACGTCCCTTAATGATGTAGCGTACTATAGCCGCTTTATCCTTCAGGAGTGCCCCGGATTGTTCTGCAAACCATTTTTCATTTGCGCTTATTCCGTACTTGCTTCCGTCAAACGCAAGCAGTCCGTTCTCGTATGTATAATCCGGCGTAGTCGAAACACGCTTTCCACCGTACTCCATCACGTAACTTACCGAGTAACGCTTTTCAACATACAGTTCATCGGTTTCGTTTTCGCCTATAGTCACAAATGATGATGACCACTCAGACGGCAATGTGTTGTCCGTGATGATCCTTACCCTGATCTCGGCATTCTTCTCTATAATACCCTTGACCAGGAAGTTGCCATTCTCATCAACATCTTCGATCTTGCCCTGGTGGTATGCTTCCCAATCATCACTGCGGTTAGGATATCTGATCTGAACTTCTATTTTAGTACCGGCCGCATACTTGAATGTTCCGATCACACTGCCCCTTAATTCGGCAGAATTATCGGTAAATTTAAGATCTTCCGGAGCCGCCGGTCTTGCAGCAAGTTCAACCTGTCTGTTTTCTCCCGGGAAGTGAGTACTGTCGCCGGGCTGTCTTGCGGTAAAGAAGATCCTGCTTCCGTCCCAGCCGAATTCTTCCGGAGACATATCGGCTGTCGATGCAATTCTCCACTCTTCCTCTCCATCAAGCCTGTACTGCCACTTATCAACGCCTTCAAAGTATATCTTGTCGTACAGGAAATCGATACCTACTTCGGGAAGACTGCCGTTTCTCTCAGGAAGTTTGATCTCGGTCCATTTACTCTCGTACTGATCGTCATCCGCCTTGTACCTTACGTACATGGTCTCTCCGGCATGTGCCGAAATATCAGCCTTCCAATCACTCTCTACCGTTTTCTTATCAAACGCATATTCGTACTGACCGCTTGTATCGGTATAGGTTCCGGTGACATTATCGATGCATTCCGCGATCACTGTTGCCGCGTCAGGTCCGTCCCTTCTGTCATCGGGCTTGTTCATATTCTCAAAGACACAGCATACGTACGGCTCATCGTTTTCGTCGAACGCATCTTCAGCATATGCAATATCCAGTGTGGAATCCGGATCATTGCCGTTTACTATGACTTCAACATCATCCGCAAACCTGATATCGGATGCATCATACTGAATTACGCTGCCATCACTCTTTTTGATCTTGATCTTATTGGTACCTTTATCCGGTATCAATGAAACAACAAGTTCATAATCATCCGATTCTTCATCGAACTTCAATGCTTTACCACTCTCTTCAGAATCAAGGCCTTCCGTGCCGGACCATTCGACAAGTATGTTCGAATCATCTACCGTATACTCATCTGAGATCCTGAAGGTCAGTTTATCAAGCTTGGTTGGAGCCTCGGCATTTGCTTCAGGTTCCTCAACATCAATACTGATACTGCTGACAACAGGCTTATACCTTGCAGTAATATCAAGATCCCCGTTAGCCGGCATCTTAACACTGATCATCTGATTGGTATAACCCTTCTTACCCGAAAGACCCGTGCTGTCTTCTATGAGACGTTCTTCCTCTTTTTCTCCATCATAATCATCTGCATAGTAGACCGACTGAACGTACTCTACACTGACATCGGAAGGTATCTCCCATCTGTAGAAGGATTCGTTCTTAGTCGACGGAGCTATAAGAAGAACCGTACTTCCGCCTCCGAGTTCATCATACACAACAGATGCCCTCGTCATCTCCCGGCCTTCTCCGTCATAATAGGTTTCGTAGCATGGAACATTATTTACATCGTTCATGCTTACGGTAAGTTTTCTGTCACCGGGTACGTATATCTCCGTCGATTCGTCGGCAACTTTACTGCTTATTTTAACACCCTGCTCACTCTCGGAATCGATATCGGTGATAGCTTTGATCCTGAAGTTAAGATCCTTACCCTTGTATGACTCAGGAATATCGACCGTTATCGAATTACCCGTCGCAACAGCAGGGTTATATGTGATCTTACCAAGACTTGATGTTCTCGTAGGATCAGCCACCTCAGGTTCATCGTCTCCCTCTTCAAGGACATAGTTATAATAAATATCACATGTTTTGTTTACGTTGGCTATGAATGATACCTTGATCCTGTCGGTATTATCATCGGTAACGAATGATATATATGGCTTTTCGGGTTTTGGCTCCTTAACAAGCGTTACCGTATAAACCTTGGAAAGAGCAACGCTTCCCGGATCAAGCCAGGCTTCATAACTGTCACTATCGGTATCCTCTTCATCATCGGTATCCTCTTCTTCGTCGTAATAAGCCTCAGAATCGATATCACCCTCTATAACCACCGTACCTGTAATACTGAATGTGATGGCATCATCTGTTTCGGTTCTGACTATTCCCTCGCCGGTCGAATATACCGGCCATTTGATCGGTCTCATAACAGGCTCTTCACCTGCCGAGCTGTCACTGAACTTAAGCTCTGCCATATTCGGAAGAATACTCATATCAAGATTGTTTCCTGTAACTGTCCTACCGTTAAATTCGGTATTCCCCCAGTTTACGGATGAAAGAAGTCTCTTATCCATCCTGTAGTCGATATAAAGGAGTACGCTTCCGTCGGAGCTCAGATAAACATCATCTATCTCTTTTAACGTATCACCGTCCACCAGCATGAAGGCAGTGTAGACATTGAGATCGTCATCTGTGTACTCGTCATCTTCCTCGTCACCGTCGTCATCATAATCTTCTTCGGTGATAAAGCGGCTGGTCTTATCAGGTTCCAAACGTACCAGAGCATGAACTGTTTCGCCGTAATCAGGTACTCTTTCGGGAGCATCCGAAGCCGAAATGCCATCACTGAAATACCAGGTGATCTCTGTCTTTTCATCATTTAGTTCTCCGCCGTCCGGGTCGGCTTTAATACTTGCCGACGGCAAAGCCTTGCCTCTCTTGGGCTCAGGGATCTCAAGCGTGACAAAATCTATCTTGTCATAAGGTTCGTACACAGCCTCAAGAACGACTTTTTCTTCCGGCATCGTAAATGTAACAAGTTTGTTTGTGTCGGTCGTGATGATAAGATCCTTATTACGCGTACGCCATTCCTTGAACTCATAATCCTTAAGATCCGGATAATCAGCGGTTACCTTATCATTCTTGGCGAATATTCCCACAATGACCGTATCCGAATCCGTAATGTCATTTCCTTCATCATCCACGCATTCGATCGTAACCATAAGATCGACAGGCCACATCATAAGGTCGACGCTGTAATAGTCATCCTTCTTGAACAGCGCCTGGATAAGAAGGTCGTCTTTCTTAAGTTCTGTATCATCTCCGATATATCTTCCCCTGCCCGGTACAAGGCTGACACTTATACGGTCACCTGTTATCGTTGCGGTATAATCCTCCGGAGCCAGTTTTACCGTATCATTTACGGTCACTGACAGTACCTCTGTACGATCAGCGTTTACCTCAGCCGAGATATTGGTTATCTCCTCATCATATAACGCCGTAAGAGATACATCTCCTTCTGCCATATTAAAATCAATAACAGGTGATCTCTTATCTGCATCCGAAAGCGTGATACCCTCGGCATCCCAATGCTCGAATCTGTAACCGTCTCTGTTAAGAGCACTTACAAATACGGTATCATTCTTTTCCACGTACTTGAGTTCGCCTTGTTCACCTTCTGTGATCCAGCTCCACTCAGGCGTATCAAAATCTCTTCCCGGGAAACCTTCGGCTGTTCCGCGGGTAACATTTACCTTGTGGTAATCCGGAACAGTAAGTGTATATGTCTGTGTAAGCGGAACATTACCGGAGTCGGTATATCCCTTTGTACCATCCTGATCAACTTCGATATCAAGGGTAGCTGTTACCGTAAATGGGCCGGATTCACCGGTGCATTCCTTCTTAACAGGGATCGACATATTGATCTGGCTGTCACTTCTTTCAAAGCTTACCCATACTTCATCCGGAATATAGCTTACTGCGGTCTGGGCTGTAGTAGCAAACGGCACCTTAAGCTCAATCTCTCCCCACTCTATGCTCTTTATATCCAAAGGTTCCGGAACAAGATGTATCGTATACTCACAAGTCTTTGTCACAGAGCTAAGGTCCAGCTTATCCGTATCCCCGATCGTCGAAGTCACCCTGAAATCATTATCGATCGTAGGATCAAACGGCTTTACCTGACCGGTAACGGCAAGCTCAAACGGAACGGTTGCCCCGCCTTCCTTCGGATTAGTGCAGCTTACCGTAACCTTTTTCGGTATGAGTTCGAGCAATGCTTCATTAAAATCATCCGCAGTAGGATCAGGAAGTGCATTCTCCGAAACTCTGAGCTCTGTTGACCCCCATGAAACAGCCGAAACCATACCTTTAGCTGTAGTCTGGCTTACAATGGCAAGTACGCTTCCATCGTCAAGGATGTCCGCCTTGACCACCTCGCCCGTTAAATCTCCGGCGCTGACCGTAAACTTCGTGTTGACATTTACGGCTGTATCTCCTCCCATCTTCCTGAATTCGTATTCATTCTGCGGAACAAGCTTAACTGCAGCCCTTACCTCATCATTAAAGCCGAAGTTTGAGGTCTGCCAACCTGCCCACTCTGCCTTAACTATATTGACATCATTTACACTTACGGATCCTTCAGGCAGATCGTTGTACGGAAGAGCCTTTGGTATGGTAAGCGAAATATTATCAATGTTTTTGTAGCTGACATACTCAGCTTCAACCTTGACATTCCTTCCGGGCATTATATATGTGGTCCTGGCGGCATCAACGTTAGCTATCACGAGCCCCTCGGGATATACCACTTTCCACCTTAAGAACTTGGCTCCTTTGACTTCGGGAGCTTCAAGGGTTACTGTGTCGCCTCGTTTGGCAAATTTGGAGTATGCGTCTTTATTAATGGTATTATCAATGCTGCTGTACTGACCTGCAGTGTACAATTTACCTGCATCCGCCACGCATATACGAAGTCCGTATCCCATACCGAGATCGCTGACACGAACAGATTCTATTTCGACGTCTCCGACATTCTTCATCTTATCGGACCATATATATCCGTCTCCGCCTCTCAGCCTTACATCGATTATATTTTTGTTGTCAGTATATTTAACCGTGTAGAATTCAGGATCAAGTACATTAAGAGCAGTATCGCCTGACTCGCCCCGTCTCTTTGCACTTATCTTTGTGATCTTACCTTCGGCATCAAGATCAACGGCAAACTGCTCTACGGAATAGTCATAATGACCGATGATCGTAAGATCTCTGGATGTACCGTCTTCATAACGCGTCCTTGTATCGGTGGTAAATGACGGATGAAGGCCGATGCCGTCAAACGTTTGTTCCGGCTCTTCCGTATGAGTGCTGTTTCCATACTTATAGGTTATTTTTTTGATATCTCCGATATCCTCAGTTGTATAGAGATGCGAATAGCTATAAAATTCGACGGTTTCTCCGGGCTTGACGCTTGCGAAGTATCCGTCATGCCTCTTGGCATTTTGTGTAAAGCCGTTATAGGTAATATCACTCTGCGGAAGATTGAGGAGTGCATTACGAGGTCCCAGGTTAACAAGAGTCACCTTTCTGGTCACGGTCGTATCGGCATTGTACTTATAGTATCTGACCGTACTGTCCTTGCAATTGTCGGAACTTGCCTTGACACCCAAGGTAAATGTCTTTTTGTTCTTGTCGATATACTGCGAAAGATCAACCTCAGAATCTGCGGTATACGGTATAAACGTCTTACCGAAGTCTGTTGTGTAACTGAGCCTGAGATTTGTAACTCCTTCAGTGCTTCCTTCGTATTTGATCTTGATCTTGGGAGCATTCAGGGAATCATATGTCTGTCTGTCGGCTTCCACAACAGGCGAAGCAAGCGTTGGTGCTTCAATTATGTGTATATCGCATCTGGGTTCCAAGTTAACAAACCATGATAATACATTATTTGCTCCGGGATACTCGCTTTCCGGATATCTTGAATTAAAATCAACAACGTCCGGAGTTCCTTTGATCCGGATATCCTGAGCCGCCTTACTGTTCGGATCATATTTTTCAAGAGGCACAGTATCCCAATTCATCTTGACAACATAACTGAGCCGACCGTGATTTGCGGTCAACGTAGTATATCCCGGCAGTTTCTTTAATATTTCCTCCTTTGGCATACCGTTGGACGCGGTAATTTCCATCCTGCCCTTCTTTGTATTTTCCTCATCATAGATAGGATGCGAGAAGAGCAACTGTATACTTACAGCTCCGTTATCACCACTTACGTAAGAGCTTAGTATTTCACCGGTATATTCCTGACTCTTGACCTTTGGGGCAAGTGCTCCGTTAAGATATATGTCAAGGCCCAGATTACCCTTGCCGGTGCCGACACCGGTCCAGATAAGCGGCAACTGCTTATCTACCTTTCGAGGATCGAAGAAGAATGTCAAACGGCGTGCTTGGTCACTGCCATATAATCTGACAGGTTCATCCTCACTGCATGAAAGATATGCATTTACCACAGTATAATCTTGCTTATTTGTTCCTGCGAGAGGGGTGAATCCGGGACTGCAGAATCTCTTCTCACCATTGTCAACCGCCCACTCTATCTTATCAGTGGGTTTTACCTTCTTTGATTGGTCAAACTGGAGGTATATTCCTTTTATGGATTTATTGTATTCAGCAGCTATCACCACATCATATCCGGGCATCACCACTACTGTTTGGGC
>CADCPL010000012.1 GCA_902803305.1 uncultured Lachnospiraceae bacterium | reverse complement strand
TTTGTCTTTCCCGGTATTATCTGTGTAATGTCATGACACAGCACATGGCCTGCTGCATCCTCTGTTTTAACAAGTTTCATTGCCCATCATCCTTCGAAATATTTCATAACGCATGAAAAAATCCCCTTTGCATCTTCCGGATCGAAAACCGGAACGTCGCTGCTGTTCGGGGATAAATGGTCGGCTGCTATGCATATGAGCGATCCTTTTTCGCAGACACCGTGGTCGCATATACTTTTCCGTATGACTTCTATCTTCGGAATTTTGGAATCCTTCATGCCCTCGATGATTATCACATCAGGCGGATTCTCACTCTTTTCCATCATACGTATCAACTTGTCCGTGTCCGTTTTTTCACTAAGCTCTGCTGCGTATCTCCTGTCCGAGAAGATCGCAGAGGTCACGGCTCCGGCTCTCTTGTATCTGTCAGTATCGCTTCCGGTAAGATCCGAAAAAAGATCATGCGGGTCATGCTTTATAACACCGACCGTCATTTTATTGTCCTTGAATTCATTGACAAGCCGCTCGATGAGACCGGTCTTTCCGGTATCAGACAGCCCGCTGACGCAGAACACATAAGGCTTTGTCGCATCGGCGAGTTCTTCTCTCGTGTTTATGTTCCTTATGATCTTCCTGTCAAAAACAGTAAAGTCGAGTGTGATATATTTCGTCGGGATCCGCGCAAAAATCTCGCGCAGTCTGTACTGTCCGTTTGATATCAGTTCCTCGATAACGGGGATCGCACTTTTTTTGTATATGGCACAGAGCGGATGGATGTGATCTTCATCGGCCACTACATAGCAGTCATGATCGGATGATATATATCCGAGCATGTACTGCACAAGCTCTTTTTTTATAAAAGGCATATCCGCTGCGCAGATAAAAACATACTCGGTATCCGCATTCCTTAGTATCTGCCTGATACCTTCCATGGGGCCTATCCCGACGTTCTCATCATATACGGTCTTAAACCCCAGTTCTTCATATGTTCTGCATGTGCCGGCAGACACGATGATCTCGGAAAACGATCCCAGCTCACCCGATATCCTGTCTATGAAGCGCTCGTTTCCGATACGTATCAGCGCCTTGTCAGTTCCCATGCGGGAACTGTTTCCGCCGGCAAGAATCCCGACAGATATTTCCGTTTTCATCTGTATCTCATCCTTCTGATGCAAACGCTGTCCCCGACGGACAGCCTTGTATTTGCGGGAACATCGATGTAGCAGTTGCAAAGGCTCATATTGCCGAACACCGATGACATATGCTTGTCTGCGGGAAGATAAACCTTCCCATTCTCTTCGTATGCACGCACGAGCCGTCTTAATCCGTTCACCTTTTCATACGGGTCGCAAAGGACCGCTGTCGCTGCCTTCGTATCAAGCCTGCCGCATCCCATAAGAGCGGCCGCAAGCGGCGGAAAATAAAGATCAAAGCACGCAAGCGCCGCATACGGATTCCCCGAGAGGCTGAGTATGATCTTTCCGTCATATATGCTTGCCATTGTCGGAGTACCCGGCTGGATTGATGCACGTGAAAACAATACCTTAGCTCCGATATCCGAAAGAACCCCGGCAATGAGGTCCTTTTCTCCCACGCTTACGCCACCTGTTGTGATGATAACATCAGATTCTGTTGTCTGACTGATGCGGTCAATAATGATTTCCCTGTCATCGGGACAGTCGTCAGAATACGCGACTTCAAAGCCTGCGCCTTTTATCGCTGACGCCAGCATGTATCTGATATTTCCGTAAATACATCCCTTCGGAAGACTGTTGCCCGGACGGGTCAGTTCGCTTCCGGTAGAAATGATCGATACTTTTATCGGACGTCTTACGGAAACTCTGTCTTTTCCCAGAGATGCTATAAGGCCGGTCTCTATCATCCCTATGAGAGTACCGGAAGTAAGGACCGTATCACCCTTTTTTATCTCTTCTCCTTCATGGCAGTAGTTAACGTATCTGCCCACGGATTTATATATCGATACCAGGTCCTGTCCCAAGTCGGTATCTTCCTGCATGACAACGGCATCGTATCCGTCCGGTATCATGGCACCCGTCATGATCCTGACAGCCGTACCGGCCTCACATTTTATATCCGCGCATTGACCCGCAATGACCTTTCCGGTCACCTTCAGCCTTACCGGTCTGTCCGTAGTGGCGTCCGTTATATCTCCGGATCTTACCGCATACCCGTCCATGGCAGACCTCGGAAAAGCCGGAACGTTTACAGAGGCTGTAAGATCCTCTGCGAGAACATGCCCGTACGCCTCGTCAAGAGAGACCGTAAGCACATCCTTTATCGGCTGCGCATTTGCGGTTATAAGACCAATCGCTTCCTCTATCTCCATATGTTATATCTTTCCGATCTGCACGGCACAGACTTTGTATTCGGGTATCCTTGCAAACTCGTCAAGA
>CADCPL010000011.1 GCA_902803305.1 uncultured Lachnospiraceae bacterium | reverse complement strand
TTCTTTCTGATCACGATGATCGTTGCGATGGCACCGCTTGTTTCAAGGTACTGTATCAACGGTCACGATATTGAATATCACCTCCTTAGGATCGAGAGTCTCAAGGAAGGGATCAGGATCGGGCGTCCTTTTTTGAAAGTTAACACGCTGTTTTACGGAGGAGCGGGATACGCAAGTTCTCTGTTCTATTCGGATATTCTCATGCGCATTCCGGCACTTCTTCGTGTATGTCATGTGAGCATAGGAAAGAGCTTTCACATATATACGGCAATGATTTTCGTGCTGTGCTATCTGTCCACGTTTTACTGTGTGTGGAAGATGAGCCTGTCGAAGTTTGCGGGGACGATTGCGGCCGTTCTTCTGACGCTGTGTCCTTATCATATGGATGACATGCTGGTGCGGACGGCATGCGGCGAGACGTCAGCATTCATATTCCTGCCTTTTGCCGTTTACGGGATATTCAATATCATCTATGAGGATATGGATAAGCCGTGGGTATTCGGATTCGGATATGCCGGACTGATACTTGCACATCCCGCCACATGCGTAATGGCCGTAGGTTTCGGTGCGGTATGTCTGCTCATACATGTGAAAAAATTCATTAAGGCACCGAGACTGTTTGTAAAGATGTGCGTAGTCGGAGGACTCGCGGTACTTGTTACGGCTTTTCACTGGGTACCGATGCTCGAACAGTTTGCATCCGCGAAGTTCTATGTGTCGGATAACTGGACGGATCTTCTTGATGCTGCAGTCGGATTCCAGGATGTTGCGGGATCTGCTTTTCCGTGTGTCGGATTTGTTCTGTTCGCGCTCATCATCCCGAGATTCTTTATGTCGCGCAAGGATTATCCGATACTCGGTTTTGTTGACATGCTGGTGATAGCTGCAGTCATATTTGCGGTCGGCGCCACGAACATAATGCCGTGGGAAAGAGTAGCAAGGTTTTTTGGATTCCTGCAGTTCCCGTGGAGGATGTTCATAATGACGAGCACGCTTCTTGCAATGGCCGATGCCATATTACTGCGGCTGTTCCTTGACAGAGTGGGTCAGGAGAACAGATCCTTTGCGGTCGAGGTTACACTCATACTTGTGACTGCTCTGGTGTCTTTCCTGGCTGTAGATCATCAGAACGAGGGCTCGATGGGATATTATGACTACAGCGATGACTATTACAGTTATAAACCGTTTACGGCAGATGTCATAGCGGGAGAATGGCTTCCGGCCACCGTCAAGAAGCCGGGAGATCTCGTGAAACAGAGCGAGCATATGATATTTGATGATAAGACGGAGTGTAAGTTTACAAGGGATCGTGCAAAGATAACTGCAGAGATCAAAGCAGGACACAAGTATGTCGATGTTCCTTTCATATACTACAAGGGCTACAGAGCCGTTATCACAGATAAGAACGGAGAAAATACAAAACTCGAGATCACCGGAGAAGGTGAGAACGGATTATGCCGAGTTGCGCTTGACGGAGCCGGAGGAACACTTACCGTGACATATGCGGGAACTCTGATCCAGTACGTTTCGTGGGCTGTATCGATACTGTTTTTGATACTCATATTTGATCTTGTATATCTGAAAAACAAATACAAGAAAAAACTGAAGATGCGTGCCGCTGCAGCAGGCGCCAACCTCGGTAAGATCGCATGTATTCTCATATGTCTGGCTGTGGCCGGGAGTCTGTCGGCATGCTCTGTTGCAAATGTGCAGAAGGCGGCCGGGTACACGGATCCGGATGAAATGATCGATTACCTGAACTATATGAACGGTACAGGCGATGACGGATTTGACCAGGAGTCCGAGGATCTTACGAGAGTGAATGTAAGTCATAAAGGGTATGATGCGGATGCCGAGGGTTACGCGGTCATGATCGACGAGTCGTCGGGAGAAGAGGTCATATCCGTACTGTCGGTTGATGAAGCAGGAGACTACTGCGATGAGGAAATAACGATAACACCGGGTCTGTATAAAAAGATCCTTGAGGATGAAGTATCATCCGTAAAAACAAGATACAGGACAGACAGCCTGAAGGAACGCGTCATGTACGAGACCGATGCGCTTCTGTGTCTGGAAGTATTTCCCGAAAAGGCACAAAAGTACGGGATAGGCGCACTTGCATCCGAAGTGGGATCGGATCTTATCGATATACCCGAGACGCAGGTGTCTGATATACTTGATAAATACAACTGTGCAGCAGTTCTTGCCAAAGCGGCATATGTGATGCCGGAGTGGGAAAGAGCGGAAGAAGCATCGGAAAATGCCGAAGAACTGTTCAAAAATGCCGAGAGTACAATGGTCGATACCGATCCCGTGGCATCAAGACTGTGGGCAGCGGCAGAACTGTACAGACTGACAGGCAGCAAAACATACCGTTCGGTAGTTGATGCGATAGCGATGGATGTGATCACGGAAGGTTTCTCATACGAAGAGCCGGGATTCTACGGTCTGTTCGCGTATCTGATGTCACCGAATCCGACCAACTACAATATATGCACGAGCATAATGAACGTCGTATTCGACGAATCAAATGCGCTCATAAAAGAGCCGATCGAAACGGAGTTCTTTGATAAGAGGATCGATGACAAGACGAGGGAAAATGACGGGAAGACCGCTCTTCGGATGATGTCGGA
>CADCPL010000010.1 GCA_902803305.1 uncultured Lachnospiraceae bacterium | reverse complement strand
TATCTGTTACGCGATACGGCCCAGTCCTGGATGTTCTCCAACCAGTTACCGAATCTTCCCGTTCCGATGGATTCGGGTATCCAGTTGATCGTGTTGTTGTTCCTGATAAGGTCATCCCTTACCTTGGTCATCTCGATATACCAGGACTCGCGGGCATAGTATATAAGAGGTGTCGAGCATCTCCAGCAATGCGGATAATCATGCTCAACCTTAGGCGCACTAAAGAGGATGCCTCTCTTATCAAGCTCCTTCAGTACCTCGGGATCCGCACTTATCGCACCTGCATCTATCTCTGCCTGGGTAGGCTTTGCACGCATTCCTCCGAAAGGTGTCTCGGGCTTCATGAAGCCTTTGTCATCCACCATCTGCACAAAAGGCGCATCGTATTTACGTCCGACCCTGGCATCATCTTCACCGAACGCGGGAGCGATGTGTACGATACCGGTACCGTCTGCCATGGTTACATAGTCATCACAGTATACGAAGAATGCTTTCTTATTCTGCGCATCGGCGCAGTCTTTTGCACACTGATACAGGGGTTCATACTCCTTGTATTCAAGGTCTGTTCCCTTGTAAGTCTCCAGCACTTCATAAGCCGGTGTCCCTTCGGGTCTTTCTATGCCTGAAAGCACGGAATCCGCAAGAGCCTCTGCAAGTATGTATGTATATCCGTCAGCGGCTTTTACCCTGACATATGTATCTTCCGGATTGACGCACAGGCCGATGTTGCTCGCAAGCGTCCATGGCGTCGTCGTCCATGCGAGGAAATATGCATCCTCATCCTTTATCTTGAACCTTACGATCGCGGTACGCTCTTTAAGAGTCTTATAACCCTGTGCCACTTCATGAGAAGAAAGCGGGGTTCCGCATCTCGGACAGTAAGGTACTATCTTGAATCCTTTGTACAAAAGGCCCTTGTCCCATATGGTCTTAAGCGCCCACCACTCGGACTCGATAAAATCATCATGATATGTTACATAAGGGTCATTCATGTCGGCCCAGAAACCTACGGTTCCCGAGAAATCCTCCCACATTCCCTTATATTTCCAGACACTCTCCTTACATTTATCTATAAAGGGAGCGAGTCCGTATTCTTCGATCTGCTCTTTTCCGTCAAGACCGAGGAGCTTTTCCACCTCAAGCTCAACAGGAAGACCGTGTGTATCCCAACCCGCCTTTCGGGGAACATAGTATCCCTTCATTGTGCGGTATCTCGGGATCATATCCTTGATGACACGGGTAAGCACATGTCCGATATGAGGCTTTCCGTTTGCCGTGGGAGGTCCGTCATAGAACATATATGTCTCGGCTCCCTCACGGTTTTTCATGCTCTTTTCGAAAATATCATTATCGGCCCAGAACTTCTCAATCTCTTTTTCTCTGTCGACAAATCCCAGATCCGTGGATACCTTTTTATACATCACTTTATCTCCTGTTGCGTTGTAGTTTCTTTATTTTCTTTATCTGCTGCCGATCTCTTGTCGGATGACTTAAGATCGTTGCCCGGGAAAAGACTGTCCTTGTGATCCTCAAGTCCCAGCATCAGAGCGATCCCCAGCACTCCGCATGCGATGAGTTCGCCGACTCCTATCGCTACCACGAAATACCAGAACGGGTTCTCGTAGCGATACACGTAAGCGAACAGGATCGGTATGACGATCATGTTGATTATTATCGGAGGAACGGGTGCCATGAACTTGTGCTTCCTGACAAGATACGTTCCTATCGCGCCGATAAGTGTGGCAACGCTTCCGAATATCACATCATATATATGACATCCTATCACGTAGTTGGATATAAGACACCCTGCAAACAATCCGGGGATAGCCGCCGGCGTGAATACCGGAAGGATCAGCAGTGCATCGGACAGTCTGACCTGAATGATATCTTTTGTCATACCTACCGTGAACTGCTCCGTGATCGTAAGTCCCGCGTACAATGCCGCAATGACCACGAATTGGATTATCTTAGCAAACTTTCCTTTATACATCGTCATCTCCTGCCGCAGGCTACTGCCTGTATTTACTGCTGTAAGCTATTCTGTCGCTGACCTGCACTCCGGCAAGCTTACCTACTATATGTGTTGTGTTTGACATTTTTCCACCGACTACAACGGGCTCATACACTACTCCTCCGGTAGCCCCGTGATTGCTGTAAATCGATATGGAAATGACTCCGCCGTTTGTGACCGCGGAAATATATAAAGGATACTCATAAGGATTGACGAACTTATAATCAAGGGCCGTGCCCGAGATCGTTGCGTCAAGCCCCGATCCTATATAGCTTGAGCGATGACTGTGGTTGTGTCTTTCAAGAGGTACCACTCCCGCACGAAGCATCGCGAGATTAAGCGTGGAACTTACCTGGCATATGCCGCCGCCTATACCTTTGACATATGTTGATCCCGAAATGACATTTCCGAGACCGTATCCGTTTGCTACCGTCCTTGCACCGAATGCGTTAGTAGCGGAGAAAAGCTGACCGGGCATTATCACCGTACCGTTTATCTTGGATGCCGCATTCCTGACGTTCTGCGCTCTGTCCTCACCTGCCCGGAATCTCGTGGATGCTTCCGAAAGCTTACAGTCTATGCCTTCGGGCAGCGATAACGTTGTAACTGCCGGTGTGGAAACAGCTGTCTGTGCATTTGATGTCTGGTCGGCTGCTGTTGTCGCAGAAGCAGTATTTAATGCAGCTGCTGCGGCTGCCGAACTCTTCAGCGCATCGTCGGTATATTTCGTAAGATCGATATTGACCGAAGTCTGTCCTGCCACGATCGCGGCCTTTACCGCATTTATCACGGCCGACTTGTTAACCTTGACATCTCCGTTGGTCTGGAACGTAAGGTTATCAAGAAGTCCTCCTATGTCGCGGAGTCCGTCCGTCTCACTGCCGGCCTTGATCCGGTCGATCTC
>CADCPL010000009.1 GCA_902803305.1 uncultured Lachnospiraceae bacterium | reverse complement strand
GCAAACACCATGATGGCAACGGCGATCGCCAGCATAAGAGGGATGAAATTGAACAGGGCTGTCCTCATAACGTCCGTAAGTGACTTGCGGTCTTCATCGCCCACGCTGACACTCATCATCATACGTGATACCACAAGCATCCCCCCCGGTATGGCCCAAAATAATGAAAGAAAGGAATTGACGGCCGTAAAAGCCGATATACCCACAGCCCCCACATATGTAAGTATCAGTGAGTTGACGATCACTCCACGAATGGCATTGTAGACATTGCCTATCGCACCGGGCACTCCTATCTTGAGGATCCTGGCGGATTCATGCCAGTCGATCCCCTTTATTGCAAAGTGCATGGGAGAAGCGGCTTTCAAAAAATAGGGGGCCTGTACCAGAAAATATACCCACAGTCCGATGGAGGGAGCAAGGGCAAGTCCCATGGCCTGCAATCCCATGACTCCCACAAAGAGATAATTAAGGAGAAAATTCACGATGATGTACAAAAAACTGGCTAATGTAGTCCTTTTTCCCTTATTATCCAGTGACAAAAAGGCTGAAAGCTGGCTGCCCAGCATCAATGGTATTACACCTATTGCCTGCCCTATCACATATAAGATCAGCATCCGGCTGATGTCGGGATCGTCCGAAACACGGGTAATACTTCCCACCAGTCCGAATATCAGATGTGCCGCTGTCACAATAAGGCTTATGATCCCGGTCAGCATCATATCCAGGGCAAATGTATTCTGAATACCTGCCTGATTGTTTCTTCCTAAATGTTCCCCGCAAACGATCGTTGCTCCGCCGACTAACATGGCAGTTACCGCTACTATGGCAAGATTATAAGGAACATACAGACCAACGGCAGTCATTGCCTTGACACCAACGAAATTTCCCGCAAAGAGACTTGATACGATACCGTTGATATTTCCCACGGATGCCAGCAGTACCTGTACCGGTAACAGCTTGAACATAACCTTTTGCGTCATTTTCCACTCTTTCACCGTATCTCTCCCTGCTCTTGTATAAGTATTTCGGATACAAAATCCCTAAGATCGGCACAATGATAGTCTGCTTCCACAGTCTCCTCCAGTGCCCTTACAAATCTGTCTATATATTGGTTTTGTATCTTCATGTGCTCACTCATAACAAAGGAAGGGGAAAGCAGGAAGCTTCACCTCATCCTCAGGCAGCTCTCCATCAAAAAAGCTGATCCCCCGCTGTACAGGTTTCGTATAGTATTCCCGATATTTGCGCGCCCTCTCCAAATAAGTCTCGATCTCGGGCCGGCATTTTCTTCTTTCCTCTTCATCAGCTTGCAGATAGAAGAGGATCGTATGGAAAATATGACGCTCACTGTGTGTGATCATAAGTTTCCTGTCCTCATCGGACAGATCCGTCTGTTCAATAAAATCTATAAGTTTCAGATAAACGCATTTATATCCGAGAACCGAATCCATGAGTTTTTTACTGTACATGACCGAATCACGCCGAAGCCTTCTCTCCAGCAGTATCTCTCCGATCTGTTCCAGCCTTTTTGCATAGTACTGGGTGAAAAATCCGAAATGCTCATCCTCATGTATGACCCCGTCCGGGAAACGCACGCCGCATTCATCCAGAAAACTCTTCCTGTAGAGCCTGCGCCATGCAGCAACCGGATACTCATTCTTTGTGGTCTCATAGAACTTTAAGAGGCTCTCCCGTCCTCCCATTACCTTTCCTGTATCAGACCGGATGATGAACTCATCCTTATGTGCTATAACATCATCGGCAAGAAGCGGATCGGTAGAAAATACCTCTGCCGAGAAGAACAGGATATCCAGATCTTTCGATCCTGCCTCATCAACAAGCACCTGCATGGCATTTTTCTTCAGTCTGTCATCGCTGTCGAGAAAATGTATATAGTCTCCTTCCGCAATATCAAAGCCTGCATTCCTTGCCACTGCAGCACCCATATTCTTCTGATGGATGACCTTTACCCTGTCCGGATACTTCTTTGCATATTCATCCGCCAGCTTTTCCGAACCGTCATCAGAACCATCATCCACAAGTATGGCTTCAACTCCGGGCAGTGATTGCGCCAGTACGGATTCGACACATTCCGGTAGGTAATCTGCCACATTATAAAAAGGTATAACAACACTTACTCTTATCTGCATTAGATCATTCCTTTCCAAGCACTATAATTAGAGGATACCATAATTCTTCATTATTTTCAAAAAGCGGGCAGACAAGGATGACAGCTTTTTGCATAAACGGTCATCATTTGTTCTCTAAATCATTGACATTACACAGACCCTTTCTTAAGATTGATTTTAGTTAACCTTGGAAGGAACGAAATGAAAAAGTACCTGTACATCATTAAAACCCAGATCATAAAGAGCATGACATATGAGTTCAACGTTTACGGGAACATCATCATGCAGACGATAATAATGATCACATCAGCATACTTCTGGAGAGCTCTGTACACGGGCCGCAGTGTTGTTGACGGTGTTGATGTGGGCAGCATGCAGACTTATATCATAATATCATCCGCTCTTTCCGTACTCCTTATCACAAATGTCGAAAGAAGGATCGCTCGCAGCGTTGAAAAGGGATCCGTTGCAACTGATATGATGAAACCGATAAGTCTGTTCGGGATGTTTCTCTCCGAAGATATCGGAAGTATCATCGCTCTTATTTTCCAGAATATGCTCCCGATACTTCTTATCGGGTCACTCATGATAAAGATTCCTGTTATGGCAAATGTCAGGGATCTTCCGATGTTTGTTATATCTGTTGTCGAATCATTTTTGATCAACTGGGTGATAGCAGCCCTGTTCGGAATGATGGCATTTACTACGATAAACAATAATGCACTCATCCAGGTCAAGAAGCATCTTATAAGGCTCCTGTCCGGAAGTATAATCCCGATATGGTTTTTTCCGGAAAGCATATCAAAGGTGCTCTCCGCACTCCCGTTCGTGTATATATACCAGCTTCCGCTGAGCATATATATCGGCCGGGGAGACCGGGCAGAGATGATATCGCAGATGCGCATCCAGTTTATCTGGCTTGTTATTCTTTCTGCACTGTTCTTCTATGCACAGAAAAGGATAACAAGAAAAGTGATGGTTCAGGGAGGATGATGATGAGAAGATCATTTGATACACTGCTCCATTACCTTGATGTAACGGGTCAGGAAATTAAGATGGCGTTTATGACTATGATCGAATACCCGTCTAATATTGCGGGATGGTTCATATCCAATCCGCTTCAATTCATTATGGGATTTGCGATCATCAAGTTTGTCGTCGAGTCTTTCGGGGAAATAAACGGCTGGAATTACGGACAGCTTGCTTTTCTTTACGGACTGTCTGTCATATCGCATGCTCTCTCCATGATCTTCTTCGTACAGGGATGGTTCATGGGATGGTATGTGATCGAGGGTGATTTTGACAGGTATCTTACAAGGCCTCTCGGAGTTCTGTACCAGTTCTTCTTCACAAACATAAATATCTTCGGGATAACGGATCTGATCCCCGGAGTGATCGTATTCATATACGGCTGTGCAAAATCCGGGGTTCAGGTATCTTTCCTGTTCATTGTACAGGTCATCATCATGCTGATCGGTGCAACGTTTATACGCGGCGGGATCTATATC
>CADCPL010000008.1 GCA_902803305.1 uncultured Lachnospiraceae bacterium | reverse complement strand
GAATTAAATAGTTGTTCTCTTATTCAGAGTGGTGGAGATACATAGGATCTGTGAAGCCACGGCAACCCCGAAAGGAAGGTGCCAACCTGAGCGAGCGATCGAACAATAAGAGGATTTGATATGAATTTTGAGTCCGCTTATTCCTATGATGAGCGGACTTTGTTTTTTGATTTTGTTCAGGAAAGGAGCAAGAAATGGAAAAAAGATTATTTACTTCCGAATCGGTAACCGAAGGACATCCCGACAAAGTCTGTGATGCGATAAGTGATGCGATCCTCGATGCCTGCATGGAGCAGGATCCTATGAGCCGCGTGGCATGTGAGACGGCATGTTGTACAGGATTTGTTCTCATAACGGGTGAGATCACAACAAACGCTTATGTTGATATGCAGAAGATCGTAAGGGATACTGTCAAGGAGATAGGTTACACAAAGAGCGAGTACGGATTTGACGGCAACACCTGTGCTGTGCTTGTTGCGATCGATGAGCAGTCTGCAGATATCGCGATGGGTGTTGACAAGGCTCTTGAAGCCAAGAAGGGCGACCTTAAGGATGATCTTGATACGGGAGCCGGAGATCAGGGAATGATGTTCGGATATGCAACAAACGAGACCGATGAGTACATGCCTTATCCTATTTCACTTGCCCATAAGCTGGCTCTTCAGCTTACGAAGGTACGTAAGGACGGAACGCTTTCGTATCTCCGTCCCGATGGCAAGACTCAGGTTTCGGTAGAATATGATGAGAACGGAAAGCCTGTAAGGCTCGAAGCGGTTGTACTGTCAACACAGCATGATGATGATGTGACTCAGGAGAAGATCCATGAGGATATCAAGAAGTATGTGTTCGATCCCATCCTTCCCAAGGAACTGATCGATGGTAACACCAAATTCTTCATCAATCCTACAGGTCGTTTTGTTATCGGAGGACCTCACGGAGATGCGGGACTTACAGGACGTAAGATAATCGTTGACACATACGGCGGATACGCAAGACACGGCGGCGGCGCATTCTCGGGTAAGGATTGCACCAAGGTTGACCGTTCCGCTGCTTATGCTGCAAGATATGTGGCTAAGAACATAGTTGCTGCAGGACTTGCCGATAAGTGTGAGATACAGCTCTCATATGCTATAGGCGTTGCTCAGCCTACTTCGATAATGGTAGATACTTTCGGAACAGGAAAGATAGCAGATGATAAGCTTGTTGCGATCGTAAGAGAGAACTTCGATCTTCGTCCGGCCGGCATAATCAAGATGCTGAACCTTCGCCGCCCGATTTACAAGCAGACAGCTGCATACGGACATTTCGGACGTAATGATCTGAACCTTCCGTGGGAAGCACTTGATAAAGTGGACGCGCTTAAGAAATATCTGTAAGTTTGTTCTGTCTCCTAATGACTGACATATAGTAGAACATGTACTGCTGCATGATCCCTGCATATTCTCCGTAACGGGGAAAAGGGTTTGTGCCGCAGTATTGTTCTTTTATGACTCTTGCTATCCATGTATCGACAGGAGCAAGAGCACATCTGTGGTAGCTAAACAGTGCTATGCAGTTTGCCACTTTATCGCCGACTCCGGCAAATGATTTCAGCCTGTCAACAAGTTCATCATCGGGAAGAAGATCAAGATCGTCGAGATCGATCTCATGGTCATTTACACGCCGAACGGCGCCCAGGATATAGGGAACGCGGTAGCCGAGACCGCATGCGGCAAGTTCTTCAGAAGTGGCACCTGCCATTTCAGCGGATGTCGGGAAAAACCCGTCTTTGCCGTAGAGTGATACGATGCGCTCCACGCTTGTTTTGATCGCAGGGATGCTTTTTCGCTGTGAGATGATAAAAGAGATAAGCATCTCGAATCTGTCCTGTCTGAGTATCCTGATACCGGCTCCGATATCGGCGGCTTTTTTCAGAAAAACATCATCTTCAGGTATGCTGCTTCTGATGCGGCGGTAATCCGTATCAAGATCAAAGTACGGATGCCATATCTCCAGCCATTCTTCTTCCGAACACGACACATCGTAGCTCGAAGCATTCGCGGTTATCTCAACCGTATGACGCCCCGTGACGAAACCGTAAGTATCATCTGACAGTTTTTTTACGCGGAAACATTGTCCCGAACGCGCAATCTTATCAAGGTCAAAATCATCCGCGATCTTTATCTTCAAAGTTTTGACTCCATGTCTTCAAGAGAAGCGTATCCGTACAGGACCGCCGAGTTCGCTATTGTTTCTCTTGCTATGTTCTTGCCCTTTGCCGCATACTCCGCGACAAATCTTCCGTACAGCATGAGAGTGGTGTCAGAATAAGTCGACAGTTCACCGCGAAG
>CADCPL010000007.1 GCA_902803305.1 uncultured Lachnospiraceae bacterium | reverse complement strand
GTCTCGCGCATTCTCGCCGACGCGGGCTTCTATGATATTTACGTAATTAAGGATTTTGGGAGAAACGACAGAGTGGTTTTGGCTAGATACGCACCTCGAAGTGTTTGATTATTTGCCCAAAAGAGCGAGAGCGCGTTTTGAGAAAGACTGTGTGTGGGGATGGCGTAGAGAGAGGATATAACCATGTTCGACAAATTAGAAGACTTACTTATAAGGTACGAAGAGATCATGAGCGAGCTCGGTGAACCGGGCTGCGCCGACGATCAGGTGCGTTTTAAACGTCTCATGAAGGAGCAGAGTGACCTGTCTCCGATCGTTGAGGCTTACGAGCAGTACAAGAAGAGCAAAAAGGATGTTGACGACAGCCTTGAGATGCTTGATGCGGAATCCGATGACGAGATGCGCGAAATGCTCAAGGAGGAGCTGGCCGACGCGAAGGACAGAGTGAGCAGCCTTGAAGAAAAGCTGAAGATCCTGCTGCTTCCGAAGGATCCCAACGATGACAAGAACGTTATCGTGGAGATTAGAGCCGGTGCGGGCGGAGACGAAGCGGCACTCTTTGCTGCGGAGATATACCGTATGTACGTACACTATGCGGAAGGGCGCGGATGGAAGGTTGAAACGATGGAGACCGATGAGATCGGTATCGGCGGAATGAAGTCGGTCACCTTCATGATAACAGGCCAGGGTGCTTATTCCGTGATGAAATACGAGAGCGGTGTCCACCGTGTTCAGAGAGTACCGGAGACCGAAAGCGGCGGAAGGATACATACATCGACCATTTCGGTCGCAGTGATGCCGGAAGCCGAAGAGGTTGACATAACTATAGACGAAAAAGACATTAGGATCGATGTCATGCGTGCATCCGGAAACGGCGGACAGTGCGTAAATACGACAGATTCGGCCGTGAGGCTCACTCATTTTCCGACAGGTATCGTGATCTATTCACAGACGGAAAAATCACAGCTCCAGAATAAAGCAAAAGCTTTTGCACTCCTTCGTGCAAAGCTTTATGACATGGAACAGCAGAAAGCTCATGATGCCGAGGCAGAGCTTAGAAAGAGCCAGATAGGAACGGGTGACCGCTCCGAGAAGATCAGGACATACAACTTCCCGCAGGGAAGAGTGACGGACCACCGTATCGGACTTACTCTGTATAAGCTCGACAAGGTGATGAACGGAGACATACAGGAGATAATAGATGCATGCATAGCAGCCGATCAGGCCGCCAAGCTGGTGAAGTTTTCGCAGGAATCGTGACGTGCATCGGCTGATTTTTATTGTTAAGGGAATGAGATAATGGTCATAAGAAAACTCGTCGGAAGCATCCGGCAATATCTTGCAAGTACGATAGCGACACCGCTTCTTATAATGGGTGAAGTCATCCTGGAATGTACGATCCCCTTTTATATGGCGGAACTGGTGAACCGCATCAATGCCGGTGCGGCGGTATCCGAGATCGCGCGATTCGGAGGGATACTCGCCGTTATGGCTATGGGCAGCCTTGCGTTCGGAATGGTCGCCGGGTTCACAAGCGCCACGGCCAGCTGCGGGTTCGGAAGGAATCTGCGCTCCGATATGTACGCGGCAGTCAATGATTTTTCATTTGATAACATAGACAGATTTTCAACCAGTTCTCTTGTGACGAGGATGACGACGGATATCACAAATGTTCAGAATGCGTTCATGATGCTTACAAGGATAGCGGTAAGAGCTCCGTTCATGATGATCTTTGCTTTCATCATGGCGTTCCGGCTCGGAGGGCGCATGGCATGGATATTTGTTGTTGTCGTCCCGATACTCGGAGCAACGCTCATCAGGGTAGCGTATGTCGCAATGCCGCTGTTCAGACGGATATTCAAAAAATATGACCGCATGAACGAGTCGGTTGAGGAGAACATAACCGGAATGCGAGTGGTCAAGTCTTTTGTCAGAGAGGGATTCGAAGAGCACAAGTTTGACGTTGCATCCGAAGATGTAAGGAAAGATTTTACGAAGGCGGAAAAGATACTGGCGTGGAACCAGCCCGTCATGCAGTTCTGCCTGTATGCCGTCATGGTATTTGTACTGAGCTTCGGCTCCTATGTCGTGATCACGACAAGAGGTGTTGAAGCTGACATAGGACAGATATCAGCCATGCTCACATACAGCTTTATGATACTTTCATCGCTCATGATGACTTCGATGATATTCGTTATGGTCACTCTCGCATCGGAAAGTGCGAACAGGATAGTTGAAGTTCTTGATGCCAAGTCGGATATCGTAAGCCCCGATCCCGAACATGCATGCGAGTCTGTTGCAAACGGATCGATCGAATTCGATCATGTTGATTTTGCCTATAAGGGCAACCCCGACAATATGGTACTTAAGGATGTGACGCTTAAGATCGAATCGGGAAAGACGGTCGGCATAATAGGATCTACCGGAAGCGGAAAATCATCCCTTGTTCAGCTCATACCAAGACTGTATGATCCGACAGCGGGAACAGTCAGGGTAGGCGGTGTGGATGTCAGGGAGTATGACCTTGATGTCCTTCGCAAAAACGTTGCGATGGTGCTTCAGAAGAATGTCCTGTTTGAAGGAACGATAGCACAGAACCTGAGATGGGGAAATCCCGATGCCACTCTGGAAGAACTAAAGCACGCATGCCATCTTTCATGTGCGGATGAGTTCATCGAATCAAAAGAAGGCGGATACGAATACCGTATCGATCACGGCGGAGCCAACATATCCGGCGGACAGAAGCAGAGACTGTGTATAGCCAGGGCTCTTCTTGCCAAGCCGAAGATCATCATATTTGACGATTCCACAAGCGCGGTCGACACCAGGACCGATGCCATGATAAGAAAAGGAATGCGCGAGTACATTCCCGAAACGACAAAGCTCATAATCGCGCAGCGTACCGCTTCGGTTGAGGATGCGGATATGATCATTGTCATTGACGACGGAAGTATAAGTGCGGTCGGCACTCACCAAGAACTTCTTAAAAACAACGATATTTATCGCGAGATATACGAATCCCAGAACAAGGGAGGTGATGACGATGGCAAGTAATCACGGACCAAAAGGAAGGCGCGGCCCCGGGCTTGCTCCCGGAGAAAAACTCCAGAAGGGGATCGTAAAGAGAGTCGTAAAGGATATTTTTTCGTTCTTTCCGGTAAGGCTTCCCATAGTTCTTACGTGTATCCTCTTATCGGCGCTCATATCCGCGATGCCTTCGATATTCCAGCAGAAGGTCATAGCAGTTATCGAGACCGCATATAAGAGCGGCAACTGGACAGGAGTAAAGGGTGACATTTTCGGATACGTTCGTATCCTTGTACTGCTGTATTCGATAGCGCTTATATGTAATGTCATATTCACGCAGATGATGGCCACCATCACGCAGGGAACTCTCAAAAAAATGAGAGGAAAACTGTTTGAGAGGATGGAAAGGCTCCCCATAAAATTCTTTGACAGAAGACCGGTGGGAGACACCATGAGTCTGTATACCAACGATATAGATGCGCTCAGGCAGATGATATCCCAGAGCTTTCCGCAGATGCTCAATACCGCGGTAATGATAACGACCGTGATATTTATCATGCTTTATTACAGCATCTTCATGACGGCAGTCGTGCTGTCGGGTGTTGCGCTCATGTTTGTCATCACCAAGTTCATCGGCGGAGGAAGTGCCAGATTTTTCTTTAAACAGCAGCAGGCGATAGGAAAGACGGAAGGTTATATCCAGGAAACGATAAGCGGAGCCAAGGTCGTGAAGGTGTTCTGCCATGAGGACGAGTGCAGGGAAGAGTTCGAACAGCTCAATGAGCATCTCTTTACGGTCGCATCAACAGCAAATAAATATGCGAACATACTGGGCCCCATACTTAACAACATGGGTAATATCCTTTACGTTATCGTAGGTATCGCGGGAGGAATGTTCATAGCGACCGGTGCACGGAACATAGGTCTCGGCGGAATGGGTTTTTCGATCAGCCTTGTTGTGCCGTTCCTTGGCATGACCAGGATGTTCTGCGGTCAGATAGGCCAGATATCCATGCAGATAAACGCAGTCGTTGCGGGACTTGCGGGATGCGAGAGGATATACAGGGTAATGGATGAAGAGCCCGAATCCGATGAAGGATACGTTCATCTCGTAAATGTACGCGAAAAGAACGGAGAGCTTATCGAGACAGATGAAAAGACCGGACTCTGGGCATGGAAGCATCCCCACAAGATGGAAGGTACCGTGACATATACACCGCTTCGCGGAGACATAGTACTCGACGGAGTTGATTTTGCATATAACGAAGAAAAACAGGTATTGTTTGACGTGTCTCTTTTCGCAAAACCGGGACAGAAGGTTGCGTTCGTCGGTGCCACGGGTGCGGGAAAGACAACGATAACGAACCTGCTCAACAGATTTTATGATATTGCCGACGGAAAGATCAGGTATGACGGCATCAACATCAATAAGATATGCAAAGTGGATCTGCGTCATGCAGTCGGAGTGGTCCTTCAGGACACGAATCTGTTTACGGGGAGCGTGATGGAAAACATCAGATACGGAAGGCTGGATGCATCGGATGAAGACTGTATAGCAGCGGCCAAAAGAGTCGGTGCACATGATTTTATATCTCATCTTCCGGAAGGGTATGATACGATAGTGTCCGGAAATGCCGCAAATCTCTCGCAAGGACAGAGACAGCTCCTGTCGATTGCAAGAGCGGCGGTCGCGGATCCGCCCGTTATGATACTTGATGAGGCTACATCATCCATCGACACGAGAACCGAAGCGACGGTCCAGGCCGGAATGGATGCACTGATGAAGGGCAGGACGACGTTCGTTATCGCACACAGACTGTCGACTGTTAAGAATTCTGATGTTATAATCGTACTTGATCATGGCCGCATAATCGAGCGCGGAAGCCATGATGAACTGCTTAAGGCAAAAGGTCAGTATTACAGATTATACACGGGAGCATTTGAGCTTGAGTGACGCCGATAAAAGAAGATCGTCCGTAAGAGAGGATATATACAGGATCATCAGGATCGGATATGTGGGCGATGTGCCCAGCAGGATATTCGACGTGGTGATCGCTGTTTCCATCCTGCTCAATCTGTTCATAATCTTTTTCGAAACGTTTGATGCATCGGCTGCTTATATCGGGATACTCGGCAGGATAGAATTCGTTACGGTGCTTATCTTTACCGTTGAATATATACTTCGGATCATCACGGCCGACCTTGCATATCCGGACAGAAAGTCATATGCCCTGGCAGTCGCTGCATTTGTTTTTTCGCTTTACGGGATCGTGGATCTTCTGTCATTTCTTCCGTACTGGATCATGAAAGTTTTTCCGGCGGCTTCCATACCTGCAGGTGTTGTTACTTTTCGCATGCTCAGGGTTGTCAGGATCCTGCGGCTCTTTCGTATCAACAGGTATTATGATGCCTTCAACGTCATAACCGATGTTCTCAAAGAAAAGAAAAATCAGATCGCGTCGGCGATCTTCATAATACTGATGCTTGTTATCGCCGCATCGATAATCATGTACGATCTGGAACATGATGCTCAGCCCGAAAGTTTTAAAAACGCTTTTTCCGGCATATGGTGGGCTGTTTCGACTCTTCTTACGGTAGGGTACGGTGATATCTATCCTGTTACTCCGGCCGGAAGGGTTGTCGGGATCATACTGGCATTTCTCGGAGTCGGTATCGTTGCGATACCGACAGGTATACTGAGCGCCGGATTCGTGCAGCAGTACACAAGGATCAAGGATATAGAAGGAACGATAGAGGAATCACCGATCGATCATATCGTTATTGCTGTCAATAAAAATCATATGTGGTGCGGATGCGGGATAAACGATATAAAGATTCCCGACGGCATGATGATCTTGGCACTGGTGCGCGGCGGCGAGGTCATAAAAGGTGATGCGGTTGTCTGCGAAGGAGACAGGCTGCTGATCGGATCGCGCGTGGGAAGCTTAGAAGGTATGGCCGTGGGAGCTATCACGATAAGAGAAAAGAGTGAATGGACGGATAAGAGTGTGTATCATCTGGAAGATGAGCTGTCAGTTGTGTGCACCGGCATCTTAAGAGGAGAAGAGACAATTATTCCCGATAAAGATACGGTCGTAAAGACAGGGGATGAGCTGATAATACTGGCAAGAGGGCGTGCTTCAAAAGCAGGAGGAAGAAACAATGAGATCATGGGTTGACCGTATTGAAAAGATCCTGTTGGCTGTTGTGGCGATCATATACATTCTGAGCCTGATCTATATGGGATGGTTCATCGTCAGACAGAGAGCGGTACTTATCCCTCATCAGGACGTGGTTGATATGGAAGACTGGGTATATGTCGATCAGATGAGCGGACCCGAAAATATTTTTTCACCGGTAAAGGTGGAACGCGGAGGAAGAGATGAGTTCATATTCAAGGCCAATCTTCCCAAAGATCTCCCTGAGGGATCGGTCATCGCGTTCCTTAACAAATCGGATCTGAAGGTAGAGATCGGAGACAGGCTGGCCAGGCAGTGGAAAAGAGAAGACGCGCCCATCTTCGGAGGACCGGCAAAAAACTCGTATTTTATAATCCCGCTTGAGCAGGATGATGCCGGAGCCGAGGTCAAGATAACATTTGACAGGGTTTTCTTTAGCGGTAAATTCTTCGGCGCATATGTCGGAAACGAATATGAAGTCGTAAGGTATCTGGAGATCGAGAGCGGAGCATTCCAATTTGCGATGTCGATCTCTCTTCTCGTGATCTCACTTGCGATAATGATAGCGGGTATTGCCCTTAAGATATTGTATAAGTATACGGTCAATCTCATACTGATGGCGATGGGCATATTTGTCACTTCATCATGGATGGTCGTAGATTCGTTTGTATTTCAGTTCCTGTTCAGGACACAGTTCATAGACGGACTCATGTCATACATGACGACACTTTGTATCGCATTCCCTTTTCTTGTTTATCTTGATAAAATCCAGAAACGCAGATACAGAAAATGGTACTTTGCGCTGCTGCTCGCTCAGTTCGCAAGTCTCATTCTGTTCACCACGCTTCATTTTACGCGTATACTCAACTTTACGATAGCTCTTCCGTATCTTGACGGAGTGATAGCGGTCGCTGCGATCACGGCTTTTGTAATAACGATAATAGATATCAAAAGAGGCAATTCCGGAGACTACAGGTTTGTGGCATACGGCTTCCTTGCGTTCATGGTTATGTGTGTTGTCGAGATAATACTGATCAATACGACGCTGGAGCGTACGGAGGGCGGTATGGTCATCGCCGGATTATATATACTGTTTGCGTTTGCCATCGTCCAGCAGATCTCGGAGATCAAAGAGATGCAGATCGAAAGAGATCGTGCCGCTCAGGAGGGTGAAGCAAAGACAAAGTTCCTTGCAAGCATGTCGCATGAGATAAGGACGCCGATCAATTCGATCCTCGGAATGAACGAGATGATACTCAAGGAGAGCAAGGATCCGGATGTTCTCGGATATGCCAGGATAATAAACGACTCCGGCACGATGCTGCTGTCGCTTATCAATGATGTCCTTGACATTTCCAAGATCGGAAACGATATGGAGGAGATCGTCTGTGATAATTATGATCCCGAGAAACTGTTCGACAATGCGGCAAACATATTAAAGACACAGGCTGAAAAGAAAGGTATAGGATTCAAAATCGGTAAGCCAAGAAATCTTCCGAAGATGCTGTATGGTGACGAAAAGAGGATAACTCAGATAATCGTCAACCTTATCACCAATGCGGTCAAGTATACCCAGGAAGGTGTTGTTACATTTACCGGAGAGTGCTTTGAAAATGAGGATAAATATGTTCTGTGTTTTTACGTAAGTGATACCGGCATAGGTATCAGGCAGGAGGATATCGACAGCATCTTTGATGTTTTCCGGAGACTTGATCTTAAGAAAAATCAGAACATCCAGGGTACCGGACTGGGACTGTCGATAGTCAAGAACCTTATAGAAAGGATGGACGGTCAGATACACGTTGACAGCGTTTACGGAAAAGGAAGTACGTTCTCTGTCAGGATACCTCAGGCTCCCATGGATGAACATGCATATGAAAAGTACAATTCGGGCAATGCCATAGAGGATGATGATCTTGATGATATCGATGAGAACTATATCGCACCTGAGGCATATGTGCTTGAGGTCGACGATAATTCATCGAACCAGATAGTAGTAAGCCAGTTCCTTAAGGGTACCGGAGTGAAGCTGGATATCGCATCCGGCGGAAGAGAAGCCATCAGGCTGTGTAAGCTCAATAAATACGATGTGATCCTTATGGATCATATGATGCCCGATCCCGATGGAATAGAGACGATGCACAGGATCAGGTCGGAAGAAGGAAGCCTTAAT
>CADCPL010000006.1 GCA_902803305.1 uncultured Lachnospiraceae bacterium | reverse complement strand
TTGTATAATCTATAATGATGAGTAAGGTCAGATCGATCATCGCTTTGATAATATGATGTTTGGGAGGATACTGCCATCAGGAAATCATTATCAATAATCATTGTTACCGTTATGCTCTTATCGATTACCGGCTGCTCATCTGCGTCCTCAGGAGGCACCGCTTCCGGCGGAATGAGAGTTGCAATGGTAACAGACTACGGCGACATAGCCGATCAGTCATTCAATCAGTCAGCATACGAAGCATGTAAGGCTTTTGGTGAAGCCAACGGCGTTGATTTTACATATTACAGGCCTGAAGAAGATTCTACTGTCGGCAGAGTTGCCATGATCGAAAAGGCGGCAGATGACGGGTATAATGTGATAGTAGTACCCGGTTTTGCGTTCGGAGAGCCTATCTCAATGACTGCAGAGAAATACCCGGATGTTAAGTTCGTTGCACTTGATGTGTCCGAGGATGATCTTGGCGGTAAGGTTGCACCCAATGTTTTTTCGGCGGTCTACCGGGAGGAACTTGCAGGCTACATGGCAGGGTATGCTGCCGTGAAGATGGGATATACAAGGCTTGGCTTCCTTGGAGGGATGGCGATACCTTCCGTCATCCGCTTCGGATACGGATTCGTTCAGGGGGCTGATGCAGCTGCGGCAGAGAACGGTGCCGATGTTGAGATCAAGTACGCATACGGCAACCAATTCTACGGAGATCCGGAGATCACGACGGCAATGGATACATGGTATCAAAGCGGCACAGAGGTCGTGTTTGCATGCGGCGGCGTTATATTCACATCGGTTGCGGAAGCTGCGGCAAATTCCGGCGGCAAGGTGATAGGTGTTGATGTGGATCAGGCTGCTGCGATAGACGGCAGTTACGGTGAGGGCATTACGATCACTTCGGCCACGAAGGGACTCGGAGCTACGGTAAATACACTGCTCTCTGCGATAAGAGACGGCAAATGGGATTCATATGCCGGACAGATACGTAATCTCGGACTTGAATCAGCGGATGACATGTCGGTCAACTATGTCGGACTTGCCGATTCGACTGTATGGAATGATACATTCAGAGAGTCTGATTACAAGGCACTCGTTGCAGACATGGTAAACGGTGAGGTTATAGTATCCAATGATTTTTCTGCGGCCGAGCCCGGCGCAGCCACGGTCAGGATTGATTTTCAGGGTAATATCAAGCAGTGATGCCGGGGTGGAAATCACTTGACATAACTTGACCAAATGTTTATTATTTAATAGTTGTATTATAGCAAGTACATTTATACAATATATAATTTTGTACTATGACAATTTCATAAGGAGGTAAACTGTGCAATTAGCTCTTATCATTGCCGGTGTGATACTTCTGGTGGTTGCGTCTTTTGCGGCATACAAGATCGGGTATAATGCCCGCAGCAAAGCCGACGAAGGCAAGATCGGAAATGCCGAGCAGAAGGCTCGGGAGATCATTGATGATGCACTCAAGACCGCCGAGACGAAGAAGCGTGAGAGTCTGCTCGAGATCAAGGAAGAGTCCATAAGGACGAAGAACGAACTCGAGAAAGAGACAAAGGAGCGCAGAGCCGAGCTGTCGAGGAACGAGAGAAGACTTCAGCAGAAGGAAGAGAACGTTGACAAGAAGCTCGAGACTTTGGAGCGTCGTGAGCAGTCACTTGCATCAAAAGAAGAGTCACTGGCTAAAAAGAAAGAAGAAGTTAACAAGCTTAATGAGCAAAGGTTGCAGGAACTTGAAAGGATTTCGGGTTTAACCTCTGAACAGGCAAAAGAGTATCTGTTAAAAGTCGTTGAAGAAGAAGTAAAGCATGAGACCGCACTCCGGATAAAAGAGATGGATATGCGGCTCAAGGAAGAAGCCGGTAAGAAGGCACGAGAGTATGTGGTCGGTGCCATCCAGAGATGTGCCGTAGATCACGTGGCTGAATCGACGATCTCCGTCGTGCAGCTTCCCAGTGATGAGATGAAAGGCCGTATCATAGGTCGTGAGGGTAGAAATATCCGTACACTTGAGACCATGACAGGAATTGACCTCATCGTTGATGATACTCCGGAAGCAGTTGTATTATCCGGATTTGATCCCATCAGAAGAGAGGTCGCAAGGATCGCTCTTGAAAAGCTCATCGTTGATGGAAGAATACATCCGTCGAGGATCGAGGAAATGGTCGAGAAGGCCGAGAAGGAAGTCGAGAACGGCATCCGCGAGGCCGGAGAAGCAGCTCTGCTTGAGACCGGAGTTCACGGAGTACATCCTGAACTCGTAAGGCTGCTCGGTCGCATGAAGTTCAGAACGAGTTACGGACAGAATGCACTCAAGCATTCAATAGAGGTATCGCTCCTGGCAGCACTTCTGGCTCAGGAGATAGGTGTTGATGTCAGAATGGCTAAGCGTGCCGGTCTGCTCCATGATATCGGTAAAGCGGTGGATCATGAGCAGGAGGGAACGCACATCCAGCTTGGTGTCGAGCTCTGTAAGAAATACAAAGAATCAGCGATCGTTATCAATTCGGTTGAATCACATCACGGAGATGTGGAACCGCAGTCACTCATTGCTTGTCTCGTACAGGCGGCTGATGCCATCAGCGCAGCCCGTCCCGGGGCAAGAAGAGAGACACTTGAGACTTATACTAACAGATTACAACAATTGGAAGACATTACCAACGGCTTCAAGGGAGTCGAAAAATCTTTTGCTATTCAGGCAGGCAGAGAGATCCGCGTTATGGTTGTTCCTGAACAGGTCAACGATTCAGACATGGTTCTTCTGGCAAGGGATATCAGTAAGCAGATAGAAGCTGAACTTGAGTATCCGGGTCAGATCAAAGTCAGTCTCATAAGAGAGAGTCGTGTAACCGATTACGCAAAGTAAAGCAAAACAAAGGTTCCGGTCGAATGACCGGAACCTTTTTAATATGATCAAAGATGTGATCTTATCAGTTATATGATATGGAAACGTGCCGTGCTTTACAGCAGATTTGCAAGTGCAGACTGTGCATAAGCAAGGTTTGCATTGGCAGTAGCCAGTCTCTGGGATGCAACGGCATAATCAGCCTGAGCCTGAGCAAGTTCACGGGCATATGCATTGTTTCCTGCGGAAAGAGCAGTGAAATAGTCGAGCTGTACCTTACGTGTAGCACATACTTTGCTTTCAAGATCAGCCTTTGCAGCGAGCATCTCGATGTGGTTGATGGCACTGTTCTTGTTAACAGCAGCAACATCCTTGGTAACGGTAGCAGCAAGATTAGCGACAGCAGCCTCTGCTCCGGGGCCACACTGAACCTTTGCAAGTTCCTGGAATGCATTGAATTCCTTTGTTGCATTCTCCTGAAGCTTCTTCATAAGAACGTCTGTGTTCTCAGCGCCGATGCTTGTAGGATGAGCCATAACAGGCATTGCAAAGATAAGTGTTAAAAATGCAGAAACAACGAGTAACTTAACGATTGACTTCATAATGAAAACCTCCTATAAATAAACATTAAAAAACGTAAAAAAATGATACTACAAATCGGTTCCAATATCAACCCGGTCATGTCAAAATAATCACTCACCGACGGCGTGCAATATTTCGGGAAGGAGCTGCTTTTTACGGCTCATCACACCGGGCATATCGTACAGTTTTTCTCCTATCGACTTGTATGGAAGATGTCTGCAAGCTTTATGCTTTGTGCTTATAAGTGCGCTGTGTTCGTGTATGACATCGGTTATCATAAGTACCGCCCAGTCAAGACCATTCTTGATACGGACAGCCTCCAGCCCTTCGGCAAAGATCTCGGCATAATCATTAAGGTCATTAAGCTGCGTGACCTCGCATTGTCCGATACCGATCTTGACGTTCTTTTCATCATAGATCTTGAAGTCGGAAGATATGGCAGACTGCGGATCGCGCTCTTTAAGTCCTTCAACTCTTGAGAACATCTCGAGACCGAACTGTTCGAGATTAACGCCTGCGATTGAAGCAAGCACATGTGCTGCGACAACGTCCACACCTGTCGTTGTCGGACTCTTCAGGATCAGTGTATCGGATACAAGTCCGCACAGCAGTACTTTGGCAGTCTGCGGATCGGGAGTGCGGTTGTTCCTGATATATTGCTGATACACGATAGTACACGTGCTTCCTAGAGGCTCGGCATCTATGAATATAGGCTGGTCGGTCTTGATCGCATCAAGCCTGTGGTGATCTATGATCCCGATGATGTTGGCGGTCTCTATTCCCTGTATGCTCTGACGCGACTCGTTGTGATCGACGAGTATGACATTATTACGCGGGCATTTCAGAAAACACCGTCTTGTTACGAATCCCGCATATCCTTCTTCATCGTATACCGCAAGTCCGCGCTTGGGGCTGCTTTGCAGAAGAGCCCTTGCCTCGTCGAACAGTTCGTCTGCATTTACGGGCGGTTCCTGATCAGTCATTATCTGCCTGACCTTGGGGATCGAAGTGATCTTGTTGTCCTTGGAGAGTTCACGCATAGTCCAGTTAGTTATATCATCAACGGTCAGAAGACCGTAAAATTCGCTCTTGTCATAGACGGGTATCGCGCTCGGGTTATCCTTCTCATAGATGGCGGCGACAACGGTCAGCTCATCATCGGCATCGATCCGGTAATCGGCGCTGAGCATGACATCGCGCACCTTCGGAAAAACATCCCGTTTGTATGCGGGTATGTCGATCTCAAGAAACTCAAGGATATTTCTGACACTGCTTCCGAGGTGTCCGCATCTTACCGGTATGTATGTGTTGTCGGGATCCTGCAGGTTCATGAGCTTTGCATATCCGTATGCGCTGCAGACGCTGTCAAGATCCGGGTTCTTATGTCCTGTGATATAAATGTTCAAAGTGATCCTCCTTTAAGGGCGATCGTGTGTCTTAAAAAAAACGGGACCGACGTTTGCCGATCCCGTTTTGATCAATGTGATCCGTATCTTATAAATAAGGAGCAAGCTTAACCTTTGCTGTTGCAAGATACTGCTCAGCAGCAACTCTTGCAGCTACAACCGTATCATATTCCTTCTGAGCTGAAGCTACCTGAGGAGCCCATGTGGGACTCATCTGAAGAAGACCCTTGAAGTAATTGAGCTGTGTAAGGCGTGTTGCCTCGAGCTGCTTGAGGTTGTAAACCTTAGCGTTAAGGAATTCGATGTGGTTCTGTGCACACTCTTTGTTAACTGCAGCGATCTTGCTGTTAACAAGTGCTGTCTGGTTTGCGATGATAGCATCTGCGCCGGGACCTGCCTGAACCTTGATGAAGTTGGCAAGATCGCCGTTGAGCTTTGCTGCATTGTTATTAAGAAGAGTGATGAGGTAATCTGTGTTCTCTGATGAGAAGCTAACCTCTTTTGCCATAACAGGCATAGCAAAGATCATTGTAAGGATTGCTGTAACAGCTAACAGTTTTGTAATCTTTTTCATTGTTGATAAACCTCCTGATGAATTGACTCCTCACACGAAAACGTGCGCTTTTGATAGTATAGATGTTTTGTGCGGTACTGTCAATTGTTTTGATAACTGTTATAATACAGTTGATCTGATGATCCCGGAAGGAAAGGTACACATTTAATGAGTAAAAATCATACTTTGACGATCATGATCATATCGGTTGCTTTGCTGTTGTGCGGATGTACCGGATCCGAGAAAAAACCGCAGACGACTGCTGATCCGGCAGCCGCTGCAGACAACGCGGCAAGAGACACTTCGCCGGTAATTGTGATCGATGATACGGACAAAACGAGTGCGGCGGCTGCGATGCCTGTCGACACGGATATAGAACAGGCATTCTACGCAGATGAGATCAGCGACGATCTGTTTGCGAGGATGCAGGGAAAGAGCTTTCCCGAAGGCTGTACCACACCCAGAGAAGATCTTCGGTATCTGCATCTTTTATGTAAGGATATAGACGGAAACACATACGAAGGCGAGATGGTGTGCAACACCGCGATAGCAGATACGCTTATCGATATATTCAGGCAGCTTTATGAGGCTGATTATCCGATAGAAAAGATGAGGCTGATCGACGACTACGACGGAGATGATGATGCTTCGATGGCGGACAATAACACGTCCTGTTTTAACTTCCGTGTGGTAGAGGGTACAACGAACCTCTCTAAGCATGCAATCGGGGCTGCCGTGGATATAAACCCGCTGTACAATCCTTACATCAAACAGAAGGACGGGCAGACGGTCGTATCGCCTGAGGGCGGCGAGCCTTATGCCGACCGATCAAAAGATTTTGATTACAAGATCGATGAAGATGATCTTGCCTATAAGCTGTTTACAGAGGCCGGGTTTACCTGGGGAGGATCGTGGAAAACGGTCAAGGATTATCAGCATTTCCAGGTGGATCTTAAGTAAAACCGGCGTGTGATTTGATATTTTGAAAATAATCTGATATATTTATGTAAACTATAAGCGGCGTGACTTGCCAAAAGCAGGAAAGGGAATCTGACCATGAATATAGTATGTCTTGACCTTGAGGGCGTTCTCGTGCCCGAGATATGGATCGCTTTTTCAAAGGAGAGCGGTATAGACGAACTTAAACGTACGACAAGAGATGAGCCCGATTACGATAAACTGATGAAGTGGAGGCTCGGTATACTCAAAGACCATGGACTTGGTCTTAAGCAGATCAGGGAGACTATCGAAAAGATAGATCCGCTTCCGGGCGCGAAGGAGTTTCTTGACGAGCTTCGCAGCATCACTCAGACGATCATCATAAGTGATACGTTTGATCAGTTTGCCGCACCTCTTATGAAGAAGCTCGGCTGGCCGACACTTTTCTGCAATACTCTTGAGGTTGGAGATGACGGAACGATCACGGGATATAAGATGCGCTGCCCGCAGTCAAAGCTTACGACCGTAAAGGCGCTTCAGTCCATCGGTTTTGATACCATAGCTGCAGGAGACAGCTTTAACGATCTGGCTATGATACAGGCCGGCAAGGCAGGTTTTCTCTTCAGAACAACGGACAGCATCAAAGCGGAGTACAAGCATATAAGCGCATACGAGGATTACTCGGATCTGCTGGAGGCAATACGGGCAGTACTGTAAAGAAGGTTTTTGTATGGGAGTTAATATCGCGGTAAACATACAAAGCAGTATTCGGATAAGAGCTTCGAAGACTTTATATTTTGATCCGTGGCAGATCGACGGCGAGCCGCTTGACGGAGACTATGTACTCATCACTCACGAGCATTACGATCATTTTTCACCGGAGGATATCCGGAAGGTCATCAAACCCGACGGCTATCTTGTCATCCCCGAATCGATGGCACATCTTACCGGGGATATCACCACTATACCCGAAAGTCATATAGTAAAGGTACGCCCCGGGGAAAAGAGGGAAGTCGCCAGACTCATGGTTGAGACATATCCCGCGTATAATCAGGGCAAGCCTTTTCATATCAGAAGAAACGGCTGGATGGGATATGTTGTGACCATTGACGCCAACAAATATTACGTGGCCGGAGATACGGATCCGATCCCCGAGATAAGAGATATCAAATGTGACGTGGCGTTCCTTCCGATAGGAGGCACATATACGATGGATGCAACTTCCGCAGCCATGCTGACCAAGATGATCCACCCGCGAGTCGTCATACCGACGCATTACGGAAGTGTTGTCGGAAGCCCCGTTGACGGTGATTTTTTCCAGGGGCTGATCCCGAGAGACATCCGCTGCGAGCTCCTGCTGTAAAGATTCCCGTTGCCGAAAGACGAACGGGAATTTTTTACGGGCGAATTACCTATTGACGAGATAGGTAATTAGATATATAATCCTAAATGGCTAAAACAAAAAGAGGAGACTGAAAATGATCTATGCGGATAATGCCGCGACAACCAAAATGAGTGATGCGGCGATATGTATAATGACGGACCTTATGAAAGAGACCTGGGGAAATCCTTCCAGTCTCTACGGTTTCGGACAGAGAGCAAAAGAAGTTCTTGAAGACGCGAGAAAAAAAGTTGCGGATGCGATAGGTGCCGATCCGAAGGAGATAATATTTACATCGGGCGGAAGCGAAGCCGATAATCAGGCGATCGTTACGGCAGCAAACATAGGGGCAACGAAAGGAAATAAACACATCATCTCATCTGCCTTTGAACATCATGCGGTTCTTCATGCGCTGCAGAAGCTTGAAAAACAGGGCTTTGAAGTGACACTGCTTGACGTTCATGAGGATGGATTGATAAGACCCGATGAACTTGCCGCAGCCATAAGGGATGATACATGCCTTGTAACGATAATGTATGCGAACAATGAGATCGGAACGATACAGCCGATAAGGGAGATAGGACGGATCTGCAGGGAGCGCGGAGTGATCTTTCACACCGATGCGGTACAGGCGCTCGGACATATCCCGGTTAATGTCGTTGATGACAACATCGATATGCTGTCGGGCTCCGCACACAAGTTCCACGGACCGAAGGGTGTCGGATTTTTATATGTAAAAAAAGGGATTAAAGTCAGCAACATAATAGAGGGCGGTGCACAGGAAAAGGGACGAAGGGCCGGTACGGAAAATGTTCCGGCGATCGCAGCCGCAGCAACTGCACTGACAGACGCGGCAGCAGGGATCGAAAAGAACACCGCAGGTATTATCGCAAAGCGCGACAGGCTTATTAAAGGTCTTTCGGAAATACCTCACAGCGCACTTAACGGTGATGCGAAAAGCCGACTTCCGGGCAATGTCAATTTTTGCTTTGAAGGGATCGAAGGCGAGTCACTTCTGTTACTGCTTGACGATAAAGGAATACAGGCATCATCGGGCTCGGCATGCACATCGGGATCTCTTGATCCGAGTCATGTGCTCCTTGCGATAGGACGCGTTCACGATGTGGCCCACGGATCACTTCGGCTTTCGATCGGAGAGGACACGAGCGACGAAGATGTGGAGACTATCATCGGAGCGGTAAAAGAAGTTGTGGAATATCTCAGGAGTTTTTCGCCGATATGGCGGGATCTTGAGTCGGGAGTCAAGAAACATATTTTGTAAATGACATGGAGGGTAAATATGGCTCTGTACAGTGAAAAAGTAATGGATCATTTCCGTAATCCGAGAAACGTCGGAGTGATAGAAAATGCGGACGGTGTCGGCGAGGTCGGAAACGCAAAGTGCGGCGATATAATGAAGATGTATCTGAAGATAGACGACGACATCATAAGTGATGTTAAGTTTGAGACTTTCGGATGCGGGAGCGCGATAGCGTCCAGCTCGATGGCGACGGAACTCATAAAAGGAAAACCGCTCAGTGAAGCGATGGAGCTTACGAACAAGGCCGTTGCCGAAGCTCTTGACGGACTGCCGGATTATAAGATGCATTGTTCGGTCCTGGCTGAAGAAGCGATCAGATCAGCGATAGCCGATTATGAAAAGAAAAAGGCAGATTCATAAAACGCAGAAGAATATGCCGAAGAACTGCAGGACGCTTCCTGCAACCACGAAAAGATGGAAAACGGAATGCATGTACCGTTTTCCTCTTTTTTTGCCGATGGCATAGAGGACGGCACCGATAGTATAGGA
>CADCPL010000005.1 GCA_902803305.1 uncultured Lachnospiraceae bacterium | reverse complement strand
TAAGATCCCGATCTTTACGTTCATGAACAAGCTCGACAGGGATGCGAGGGATCCGTTCGAGCTGCTTGATGATATAGAGAATGAGCTTGGTATACCCACATGCCCGATGAACTGGCCGATAGGATCGGGACGTGATTTTAAAGGCGTATATGACAGAGAGCGCGAGATGATAGTCCTTTATTCGGATACTCAGAAGGGTACAAAAGAAGGGCATACCGAAGAGATACCGCTTGCGGACGAGGAAAAACTGCTCGAAGCACTCGGGCAGGATTCTTTTGATAAGCTCATGGAAGATGTGGAGCTTCTTGACGGAGCCGGATCGACATTTGATCAGGCTGAAGTCGATGCGGGAATGCTATCACCCGTCTTTTTCGGATCGGCTCTTACCAATTTCGGTGTGGAGCTGTTCCTGCAGAATTTCCTGAAGATGACATCGCCTCCTCTTGCAAGGAACAGTGAAACCGGGCTTGTAGACCCGGTATCCAATGATTTTTCGGCATTCGTGTTCAAGATCCAGGCCAATATGAACAAGGCGCATCGTGACCGTATCGCGTTCATGCGCATCTGCTCCGGAAAATTCGATGCCGGAATGGAAGTGCTCCATGTTCAGGGAGAAAAGGTACTTCGCCTGTCGCAGCCGCAGCAGATGATGGCAAGCGAAAGACATATAGTTGAAGAAGCATATGCGGGAGACATCATAGGTGTGTTCGATCCCGGGATATTTGCCATAGGAGATACGGTCTGCGCACCGAACGCGAGGTTTGTCTATGAAGGGATACCGACCTTTGCACCCGAGCATTTTGCCAGAGTCAGACAGGTCGATACGATGAAGCGTAAGCAGTTCGTCAAAGGCATCACCCAGATAGCGCAGGAGGGTGCCATTCAGATATTCAGGGAATACAATACAGGACTTGAGGAGATAATAGTCGGTGTCGTAGGCGTGCTTCAGTTTGAAGTGCTCAAATACCGGCTTGAGAACGAATACAACGTCGAGATCAGGATGGACAACCTCCCGTATGAGCATATCAGATGGATAGCCAACAGGGATATAGATCTTGATAAGCTGACGGGAACATCGGACATGAAGAAAGTCAGGGATCTTAAGGAGAGACCGCTGCTGCTGTTCATAAACAGCTGGAGCATCGGGATGACACTCGAGAGAAATGAGGGACTGGAACTTGAAGAGTTTTCGAAGAACTAGCGCCCTTTCAAGAATAGCATGCGTTATAATAACGATATCGATTATTGCCGGACTGTGCGATTGCAGTGCTCTTAAGAAAGAGATACCAAAAGAAAGCGACACGGTAGAAGCACCTCCTGTTTTGCCTCAGGGCAAGCCGGGATCTATAAGGGTTATAGATATAAACGGAGATGTCCATGAGACTTCCGTGAACATAATAGATGATGCGGAGGCGGAGGAGAATGCCGCCCATTCGCTTCCCGAGAGGACGCTTGCGCAGGTGGCGCAGAACCTGTCGGTGCCGGATGAACGCAACTACGCATACAGCCAGCTTGATGAATCCGGAAAGACATGTTACAGGGAAATATATGCGATCCTTTCCGATATGCTTGAAAAGATCGAGCTTACAAGCACAGATCCGGATGAAGTCGATCTTGCTTTTCGTGCCGTCATGGTCGATCATCCCGAGATCTTTTACGTAAAAGGGTATTCGATAGGCAAGTACATGAGCGGCAATACCCTCAAGAAGATCGCTTTTTCCGGCACATACACGATGCCTGAGGACCGGGTCCCGGCAAAGAGGGATGAAGTCGAGGCGTATGTTGAAAGAGTTATATCCGGATGCCCGGAAGATGCCGGAGAGTATGAAAAGATCAAGTATGTTTACGATTACCTGATCGAGAATAATGATTACGTCGTTGATTCGGACAATAATCAGAATATCCTCAGCGTAGTCGAGAACGGAAGGACGGTGTGCCAGGGATATACGAAGATGATGCAGCTTATCCTTAACAGGATGGGGATCTTCTGCACACTTGTAAACGGAAGGGCATGCGGCAGGAACGGTGTTCCGGATTCGGATGATCTTGAGAACATGGATGATGCGGAGTGGGGAGGACATGTCTGGAACATCGTAAGATGCGACGGAATGTATTACAACCTCGATGTAACGTGGGGAGACGCAGCCATCAAGCTGATGAACACGGACGGATCGCTCTCTCATGACATAGATATCAATTATGAACTGTTCCTTGTGGATGATAATGCGCTTCTGTCGACTCATGATCCCGAGCCCGTGGTCAGGATGCCCAGATGCAACTCCATGGAGGATAATTATTATCAGCATGAAGGACTTTATTTTACGGGTGTGGATCCGGATCAGTTCTACAGGGCGTTCGAGGCCGGTTTTTCCTCCGGAGAGAGCATTATATTCATAAAGTGTTCATCGTCAGATGTATATGCCGATGTAAGAGCGCATCTGTTTGACGAGCAGAAGATATTTGAATACATGGGCAGTACAAATGTAAGGTATGTGGAGTTTCCGGAGAGAAACCTGATAATGATTTCACTATGAAAATCAGTAGTGTTGTGATAAAATTGTTTAGATAAGCGGTCCCATATTATGGAGGATTAAAAAATGGAAGAGAATTACGCTGTTTGTGATGAAGTGCTGGGTGATATCAGGATCTCCGATGAGGTTGTTGCCAATATCGCGGTGATTGCTGCCAACGAGGTTGACGGTGTAGCACATGTCATAGGTGAGAGCAAGCCAAACGAACTGAAGAATTTCGTCGGTATAAAGAACTATTCCAAGGAACTTCGCGTGGAGGTTTATGACAGGATAGTTTCGGTCGATATGGCGATCGCCGTTAAGTATGGGTTCTCTCTTCCGACTGTCGGAAAAGCAGTTCAGGAACGTGTGAGATCTTCGATAGAAAATATGACAGGCCTGGAGGTGTCGGACGTAAACGTTCGTATCGCCTGTGTCGATCTTAAATAAACGGTGAGAAGTATGACCAGATCACTTGTCAGGGAACATTTATTCAAGCTTCTTTTCAGGATCGAGTTCAACCTGCCTGAAGATATGCCTGAGCAGATACGTCTCTTTTTTGAGGATGGATGTCCCGATGAAGACCTTACGAGCACCGGATCGGATATTCCCGACAAGGACAGACAGTACATCAGGGACAAGTATGACAGGATCATAGAGCTGCTCCCGGAGATCGATGAGAAGATCGACGGTGCGGCCAAAGGATGGAGCATATCGCGTATAGGCAAGGTGGAACTGGCGGTTCTTCGGCTTGCGGTGTATGAGATGCTGTATGATGAGGATATTCCTGTCGGAGTCGCCATAGATGAAGCCGTTGAACTGTCCAAGAGATTCGGACAGGAGTCATCGGGAGCGTTCGTTAACGGGATACTGGCATCGCTGGCAGATTAGCGCCGGCGACCATCAGCATATTATGAATGTATATACAGTCGGGCAGATCAATGCCTACATCAAGAATATGTTCTCGCAGGATTATCTCCTGCATTCTGTTATCGTATCGGGAGAGATCAGCAATCTCAAGATCCACTCCTCAGGTCACATTTATTTCACGCTGAAAGATGAATCGGGAGTTCTGTCTGCCGTTATGTTCAGAGGAAATGCGGTAAAGACAGGCTACAAAATAGCTGACGGCGATCATATTGAAGCGGCCGGATACGTTAACATTTATGAAGCCTCAGGAAAATATCAGCTGTATGTCAGCAGTATCAAAAAAGCCGGAGCCGGAGCGCAGCATGAAGAACTGGAGCGTCTCAAGCAGAAGCTGTCCGAGATGGGAATGTTTGATATATCATACAAGAGGCCGATACCGAAATATGCTTTCAGGGTAGGTGTTGTAACAAGCAGTACGGGATCGGTCATACATGATATCAGACAGGTTGCAATGCGGCGCAATCCCGGAGTGGAGATAATACTCTGTCCGGCAAAGGTTCAGGGAGAAGGCGCGGCAGAATCCGTTATCGAGGGCATAGGTAGCCTTGCTTCACAAAATGTTGATGTCATGATAATAGGCCGTGGAGGCGGTTCGGATGAGGATCTGTCGGCTTTTAATGACGAGAACCTTGCAAGAACTATATTTGATTGCGAGATACCCATCATTTCCGCGGTAGGACACGGGGATGACGAGTCGATAACCGACATGGTGGCTGATGTTCATGCCCCTACACCGTCGGCAGCGGCGGAACTTGCGGTCTTTTTGTTCGAGGATTTTGTTCGTGATGTCAGTATGAGACAGATAACGATGGAGCAGCTCATGCGAAAGCATCTGGACGCCGACAGATCAAAACTTCGGCAGATGGCGCTTCGTATGGATGCGCTGAGTCCGTCCTCCAAGGTCAAGATGAAGCGCATGGCATATCAGGCAAGAGCCGAAAGGCTTGAAGCGCTGATGGGAAAAAGACTTGACGCGACCAAGCATAAGCTTCACATATACGTTGAAAAATACAAGGCGCTTTCACCGCTTGAAAAGATAGGACACGGGTTTGCCGCCGTAACCGATGAAAAGGGTAATAAGATCACGGATATAGATAAAGTCTCAAAGGGTGACAGGCTGACTCTTACGATGAGACAGGGAACGATAGAAACAACGGCGGAAAGGATCGAAAAGAGGTAACGGATGACACTTGAAGAAACCTTTAAAAAGATAGATGAAGTAATGGAAAAGCTTTCGGATGATTCACTCCCTCTCGAGGAATCATTTACGATATACAAAGAGGGTATGGAACTTCTGGGTAACTGCCAGAAGACCATAGATGATATCGAGAAAAAGGTAGAAGAGATAAGCAATGATACTTGACTGCATCAACAAGACAAATGATATCAAGGAAGTCGGCGAGGGTGACCTTGACGAGCTGGCGCAGGAGATACGCGATTTTCTCATACAAAAGATAAGCGTTAACGGCGGGCATCTCGGATCCAACCTCGGGGCCGTTGAACTTACGATGGCACTGCACCTTGTCGCAGATCTGCCGACCGATAAGATCGTGTGGGATGTCGGGCACCAGAGCTATACCCATAAGATCCTGACCGGTCGCAAAGATGACTTTGACACGCTTCGCAAGTTCGGAGGGATGAGCGGTTTCCCGAAGAGAAGGGAATCCGTCTGCGATGTGTTCGATACCGGGCATTCGTCCACGTCCATTTCGGCAGGCCTCGGTCTTGCCAAGGCAAGGGATCTTGCGGGAGCTGACTACGGAGTATATGCGGTCATAGGGGACGGAGCGCTTACCGGCGGAATGGCATACGAGGCTCTCAACAATGCCGCGGCTCTTGAGACCAATTATGTGATAATACTCAATGACAACAACATGTCCATAGCCGAGAACGTCGGCGGTGTTTCGAGTTACCTTCAG
>CADCPL010000004.1 GCA_902803305.1 uncultured Lachnospiraceae bacterium | reverse complement strand
CCTTAGGACATGAGACACGGGGGATTCGAACCCCCGACAACCTGATTAAAAGTCAGGTGCTCTACCAACTGAGCTAGTATCCCATTTCTTGTTATGTGACATCAGGGCTACAACACTCGCTTCTCTCGTGTCGCCGTGGCATCTAAGGTGACTCGCCATAAAAATCGACTTCGTCGATGAGGCTCGTCGTGCAGACAGATCTCTTCCCACTCCGTGGGCCCCTTCTATCTGCAGCTCACGGCTAGCTGGATTTGAACCAGCGAATGCAGGAATCAAAATCCTGTGCCTTACCGCTTGGCTATAGCCGTAAACACTATAACAACTTTTGTATTATAACAAGACTATCGCATTACGTCAAAAAGAATTTAAAAACTATTGTTCCGGGATGTATTTTCGGAGCAATTCTTCAAGTCGTGATACCTCGATCGGCTTGGAGAGATAATCGTCAAATCCGGCGGACAGGTACATCTCCATTGCGCCGTTTACTGCGTTGGCGGTAAGGGCGATCACTTTTGTATTTTCGGAAATAAGGCTTTCCTCGCGGATATGATTTAACGTTTCCATGCCGTCCATCTGCGGCATCATATGATCAAGCAATATCATGTCATAATGATCTTTTCTGAGAAGTTCGAGACACTCGGCTCCGGATTTGCATGTATCCGGCACAACTCCGTTAAGCTTGAGCAGGCTCTTTGCCACCTTGATGTTCATTATGCTGTCGTCAACGACAAGGATACGGGCGTGCGGTAGATAAAGCTTTGTCTTTTCCGCGGTATCTTTGCCCGGCGTCTGATTTTCTTCATACTTTCCGACAGGCCTTGCATCAACTATGATCTGACGCAACTCGAAGCTGAATGATGAACCTTTTCCATATTCACTCTCAACGACCAACTTGCTGTCCATCATATCAAGAAGTTTCGTGACAATAGACATTCCGAGTCCCGTGCCTTCGATGTTCCTGTTGCGTTTTTCCTCGATCCGCTCAAATGACTCGAAGAGTTTGCCCATATCTTCTTCTTTGATGCCTATGCCGGTGTCGGTAACATCAAACTTAAGATTTACCGAATCTTCAGTCTTATTTACCATATTGACCGAAAGGGTCACATTGCCCCTTTCAGTATATTTTACGGCGTTTGTCAAAAGGTTCATGACGATCTGGGTGATCCTTACATCATCTCCCATAAGAGACCTCGGGATCGTCTCATCAACTTTTACGCTGAGAGTAAGGCCTTTTTCGACAGCCCTCTCCGACACCGAATTGACAAGGCCTCTTATCAGATCGGCCACATCATATTTGACAGGCAGGATCTGCATTTTTCCGTCTTCGATCTTGGAAAAATCAAGTATGCTGTTTATGATCGACAGCAGTGTTTTTCCGGCGGACCGGATGCTCGCCGAGTAATCAAGTATTTCTTTATCAGTCGACTCCCGAAGGATCATTTCATTCATTCCGAGAACGGCATTAAGCGGAGTACGTATCTCATGCGACATCTGCGCAAGGAATCGGCTCTTGGCTCTGCCGGCTGCTATAGCTTCATCCGCCGCTTCCTGCATACGCTTGTTTGCCATATCCTGAAGCAGAATCATATCCGACATCAGGCGATAGATCATTATCATCGCAAAGATGAACGCGATCAGACAGATACTGCCGTATACAACGACTTTTCCGTATATCTTCCATACATCCGATACAACATAGATATTGAAATCGGATTCCTTGTTTTCAGCCGCAACAAGTATACGGTACCTTCCGTCATAGTCCCTGATAAGAGTATTATGCTCTTTATCCATCACAACCTCGGCATACGGACTGTCTGCAACGTTTGTGCTCGAATCCAGCGACATCTGGTAACTGCCGTAAGGATGGTTGATGATGTCGCCCTTCGGATCCACGAGGAAGGCATATCCGCTGTCCGTATAGCTGTCTCCGAGAATATCAATGAGCTTATCCATAAAGAAGTCTATACCGAATATCCCGAGAAATTCTCCTGTTTCGGGATGTTTTACTACCTGGGAAAATGTTATGCAGTACCCGCCGGTCTGCTCGTCATAATACGGCGAAGATATATTGAAGCCGCCACGTGCAAGTGTATCTATATACCACTGCCTCTCTTCCACATGCCAGTCGGCATCAGGTTCCCATCCGTTGTTCATGTACACGGTATGCTCAAGATTGGGATTGGTCATATATGAAACGGATATCTCCGGGTAATGCTTCGTAACATCGTCAAGATACGCTATCGTTCCCTCATAGTCATCAAGCATCTCCGGTCTTTCGGCAATCTCAGTGCAATATGTATCAAGAAGCGTCTTCTGAGTATTGATCCAATCCGAAACCTGATATTCGTACTCGGAAGCCTCCCTCTGCATCATTTCGTTTCCCCATCTGTATGTAGCAGACAGATTCGTATACATGCTTATCAGCATAACAGCCGACATTGCGATCAATATCATCATCCTGAACCGCTTATTGACGGCTCCGAGTCTCTTTCCTTTGCGCTCCCTTTGTTCTTCTTTTTCGGTACGAATAATGCTCGAATAGGACATTATCTGTCCTATCATATCAGACAGTCGCTCTCCCGCATCATGTATCCCCGCAAAGGCTTCTTCATAGTCTTCCAGTGTTCCCACGTTCGCTTTGCTGGATCTGTCCAGTATACGGTTTATCGGACCACGAAGTTCATCGGTGATGCCTTCCATGAACTCGTATCTTGAGCGAAGTGCCTCTTCGACTTTATTCTGGTTTCTCTGCGCGCGCACATACAATACCATTATCGCGGCAAGCAGCGCTACCGTTAACCCGATCGCAAAGAACAACTGCATATATGAATCTTTGTAAAGCGTCCAGTCATTTTCTCCCACGATAAGGAACCACCCTATCTCAGATCTGGTGGCAAAAAGGTTCTCCGTCATACCGTTTTTTCGTATCTTACTGTTTACAACGCTGTCTCTGTTCCTTGTAAGCGAAAAAACACCTTCATATTCGGGAATAGCTTCTGAAAGATTTTTTCCGACATACTCCTCATTGGAGCATCCGACGATGATCCCCTCTCCGGTTAGTATGACTGCCTCACCGGAATCGGCAGAATACATCATTTTGATGTAGTTTTGGATCGTTGAAAGAGAATAGTCGACGGCTACGACCGTGTCTTTGTCCGGCAGCATTACCGACACCGTGTAACACATGTCGCCCGTAACGACATCAATATACGGAGAAGTGACATAAGGTGTTCCCTGAGATCTTGCAGCTCCCACATACCATCCGCGCGACTTAACATCAAGGCTTGACGGATCATCAAGTCCGGGCAGTACACGCCATCTGCTTCCTGCCGCATACACATTGAACACACCGCTGTCCTCCTTGGACAGCCTGTCTATCTGCGCGTAAATATAATCCGATACAGCCTGTTCATCGTCCGAGATGTGCTCTATATCAATGCCCATCTTCATGGTCAGTTCTTTGGCTCTGTCGATCGTCGTTTCAAGCTCGCTGCCAATACTGACAAGACGATATCCGCCCACTTCTCTTGTCTGCCTTGAGGTCATGCGGAACACTAGTACCATGTCAAATATCATGACAAGCACGAGCAGTATCGAAACAACAGCTATGATATAGTTTCTGTTTTTATCGGTCCTTACGGTCACTCTTTCCTCTTAAATACGTATTCTTTTATTTGATCGTAATGCCCGTGATATGCGGGTTGGGTCCCTCATACCAATACATGAATCCCTCGCAGTCGATCTTATCACCGATCTTGAGTGTCTCGGCTGTTTTGTAGACATCCGTGTCAGGTCCCGTAAGGTAGGCTCTTACAAGGAACGTAAAGGTCTGACCGTTCTTTGATACGTTGAAGTATACATCGTTTCCTTCCTCGCCGGACCCGTCCCAGTTAAAGAGATAAGGAGCCTCATTTCCATTTCCGTCGGTTGAAGCCACGATCTCGAGATCCTTAAATGATACAAAACGGTTCATGTCGTCTTCAAGCTCCGCCTTACCGAGAAGATCCGTAACGTCCTTTGCTTCGGCAATGTATGAGCCTTCTTCTATCTCAAACGTTGCATCTGTCACCTCAACTTCGCCTGACCACTCGGACTTGTAACCCTTCGCCTTGATCTTGGTTCCGGGTGTGAGCTTTGCCGCCTCATCTTCGGTACATGCCATCTCATAAAGGAAGTATGCGCCGTCCCTGTCAGCCGCATAAACCGTTATCTTGTTATCCCACCATGACTGGTGAGCCTGAACATATGCCTCGATGGTGACCTCAGAATCAAGAGGTGCCGCCTTATACTCCTCATATGTCATAACGCCTTCCGACTTCTTATCCGTATCGGCACTCTTGCCGCATGCCGCAAGTGCAAGAACACAACCCATAACCGCAACAACCGTAAGTATCTTTTTCATTTTCGTTCTCCTTCTTGAACATCCTTGTCTGCCATCGCAGACACGCCTGCATTATAACACATGTCTCCTCTTAAGAAAAACAAAACCTATGCCAGCCCATGCAGCTGCCAGTGCCACGATCAGGATCTTTGAAGCAAGAGGAAGACTGCTTTCGGTTTCCCGCTTGTCAGCGCTCTGCCTGCGGATATCGAGCTTGTACAGACTTCTTACATCTTCATATGTCTTCTCTATAAAAGCCTCATCAACATCCGTTCCGCGTCTTGTTGCTTTAGTTACGTTCTCTATAAGTGCGCCCGCTGCATCCCTGAGCGATGCGGAACCGTTGAACACGGGCGTCGTGAATGTATTCGATGTATTATCAAGAAGCAGTTTTGTCGCATCCATCTTGACGCTGTAATGATCACTGTCGGTCCCGGCAAGCAACAGATACTCTCTGTATTCATCGCTGTCCTGTGCTTTGCTCGTTACGGGTACATATCCTTCCGTTTCCGAGTATGCGATCTGTACTTCGTTAGTCAGAAGGTATTGTGCGAACAACCATGATGCAAGCACTTCCTGCGGATCCTCCTTGTTGAAAATACATACCGAAGGTCCCTGCGATATCATCTTCGGATGCTTGGGATCAAACTGCGGGATGGCCCTCACTGCGGTAGTAAATTCCTTTTTGTTTTCCTCCGCTATGTCCGAAAGCGGTGCATCCGATCCCATCCACGTGGACCCGGCGGTGGAATCTATCGCGAACATACACTGGCCCGCGTTAAGAAAGTTTCCCGGATAACTCGATATCTTGAAAGTCGAGAATGCTCCTGTTGCTGCGTGCCTTGATACTTCAAGAAGCAGCTGTGTTGTCGTGTCGTTAAAAATCTCTATATCACCTTCCGGCGTGGAATACGGAGCATTCATTTGGCGAAGCCGGGATATCATCATATTGTCGGTAGACTTGTATATGAACGGGATCAATACATTCTGCCCGTTCAGTCTGTATGTTCCGTCACCGTTTTTTTCCATCGCTTTCTCGGACAGTTCCCATACGAAGTCCCACGTCAGTATATCGGGCAGTTCATACCCGAGATCATGTACCATGTCCTCATTGATATAGAGTGCCTCAGTCGAACGCATGAAGGGCAGCGCATACAGCGTATCTCCAAGCCTGCACTCTGCCATAAACTCCGGTATGATTTCGGAAGCCTTCGGCCCGTCATACTTAAGATCCGATCCGCCAAGCCCGTACTGCTGCGAGGCCGCAAGCTCATCAAGCGGCGCAACGGTGTTGACTCCGCTCTTATATGTTGCGATATGATCCGGATACGTGATGCAGACATTCGGCGTCGTGTTCGTGGAGATGTTCGTGATTACATCGTTGTATATCCTTCCGTAATCGTTATACAGGCGAAGGTTAACGTTTATGTTCGGATACAGTTTCTGAAAATCCGATATCGTCTTCTTGTATATGTCGCTCTGAGTCTTGTT
>CADCPL010000003.1 GCA_902803305.1 uncultured Lachnospiraceae bacterium | reverse complement strand
CGTTTTTTCGATCAGATAAGAATAAAATCCCGTTTAAAGAGATCCTCAGCGGCTACGGACTGAAGAAAGCGATCGTATTTCCGATAATAGCGGTCATTTTTATCGTTATAGTGCTGATCTATCACATGCTCCTGAGCACATATATAAGGCGCAGTATTCTCGAATCCGGCCAGATCAACGCCGCAGGCACTGTTGAAGCGATCGATCTTTATCTTTCGACGGCCAAATATTCTCTCGAACGTTCTGCCTACGTGGAACATGAAATGATCCATTCCGGAGCAAGCGATGACGAGATCTACAAGTATCTCATTGATGAAACAACTATCCTGAAATCCTCTTTGCTCCCGACCACAACGGGTCTGTATTCTTACGTAAGGGGCAAATTCTTTGACGGTTCCGAGTGGATACCGGAGCCGGATTATAACCCTGTTGAGCGTCCATGGTATATCGAAGCCATGGCAAACGACGGCGATATCGTTCTTGTAGACCCGTATCTCGACCTGTATACAGGCGATATCATAATGACTCTGTCCACAACGATCCCGGATCATGATTACGTTATCGCGATCGATGTAACTCTTGACAGGATCCAGGAGATCATTGAAGAATCAGCACGTGGCAATGACACCACGACCAACTTCATAGTCACCAAAGACGGATTGGTAGTGGCCCACAGTGATCGGGAAGAAGTCGGTAAAAACTATGTCGAAGACAGTAAATCTCTATACGGAATCGTAATGAGCCATCTTCTCTATTCTGCAGACACCAGTTTTGACATTTCATACAACGGCAGGAATTACACTATCACTTCTGCTGCTATAGAAGACTCCTGGTATAATATCACCATGGTTGATTCGGACATGATATACAGGCCGATCCGGCGGATGATGCTCCTTTCCATATTTGCCACGGTTCTGACGCTTTTAGTCTTCTCACTTATCATGTATTATTCCGGTCGAAGGGAAGCGCAGGCTCATCATCTTCAGTCACTGCTCACATCGACCGCCGATATCTACATGCTTCTCATCGATCTTGATCTGGAAAACGATGATGCCAACGTTATCAAAAGTGCAACTCCGGCAGTAGCTGCTGCTCTTAAGAACCTTGACCACAATATGACCCGGATATTTGCGGGTATCATGCATAATCTTCCCGAGAATCCCACAAAGCAGAATGCAATTGAATTTACGGATCTGTCTACTATACAGGAGCGTATGAAAGAAACAGATACACTCACAACGGAGTACTTAAGTTACGGGGACATCTGGGTAAGAGCAAGATTCATTGTTTCGAAGAGAAAGCCTGACGGTAAGATCACCGGACTTCTGTGGATGCTTGAGAATATCACCATGGAAAGACAGGAACGTGAAAAACTTATAGGTATGACCGAGAAAGCCGTTACCGCCAACGAAGCCAAGACTGCTTTCCTGTCCAGTATGTCTCATGAGATCCGTACTCCCATCAATGCTGTTCTGGGAATGAACGAGATGATACTTCGCGAATCCGATGATCCTCAGATCCTCTCCTATTCCCGCAACATCAAGAGTTCCGGTGATGCTCTTCTCGGAATAGTAAACGATATCCTTGATCTGTCCAGGATAGAATCCGGTAAGATGGAGATCATCGCAAGCGAATACGACTTTACTTCTCTTTTGGATTCTCTTATCGTGATGATAAAACCTTCGGTTGAAAATAAAGGACTGAAATTTGAACTGGAAATAGATCCCGAAATACCCGGGTCTCTGTTCGGCGACGAACTCAAGCTTAAACAGATAATCACCAATATCCTCTCGAATGCCGTCAAATATACGAACGAAGGAAGCATCAAAATGACCGCGACATTCGATAAGGATGTCAAGATCAACGACTGCATCGTACTGCGAATATCCGTCATCGATACCGGTATAGGTATCAAGAGGGAGAACATAAAACGCATCTTTACCGAATTCGAACGCTTTGATCAAAAGAAGAACCGCGGCATACAGGGAACTGGACTCGGAATGGCGATCACCAATAACCTGATCAAGATGATGGGCGGCACCATTGAGGTTAACAGTGAATACGGAAAAGGATCCGAATTCACGATCAGTCTTGTACAGACCGTACGCAAGTGGGATCCTATCGGCAATTACAGCCCGGATTCAAAAGATACCGACGCTGCCGACAAGAAATATATACCCAGGTTTAAAGCTCCCGGTGCCCGCATCCTTGCCGTTGATGACATGGCGGTAAATCTTGTTGTGTTCAAGGGTCTTCTGTCCAAGACAGGCATTGCAATAGACACAGCAGATAACGGCGATGATGCTGTAAAGCTTGCTGCCGAGAACAAATATGACATCATATTCCTTGATCACATGATGCCCGAAAAAGACGGTGTCGAGACACTTCATGAAATGAATGCGGATCCCTCCAACAAGAACGGCGATACTCCCGTCATTTGTCTTACGGCAAACGCCGTTGCAGGTGCCAAGGAATTCTACATGGATTCAGGATTTGACGGATACATCACGAAGCCCATCAATTCGGAAGAGCTTGAACAGATGATTTATGATCATCTTCCTGCAGATAAGATCGAGCAGCCGGAATGATCTTTATCATTTATCTTCAGTAAGTATATTGTCCATCAAAACAGCCCATAACTCTCTGTGCCTGTACCACATCGGTTTAAACTCGCCGATTGCGAGCGGACAGCGATGTCTGCCGCTTTCAATAGTAATACTCGGCTTGCCCAGGCCAAGCTGAACCCAGTCTCCGAACCCTCCTTGATTTACATTTGCCGCAGTCTTGGTTGATGATATATTATACTTGATCTGACTTGAAGCCAGCTTGGCAAGTTCGAGAGATCCCCAGGACACTTCCGGAAGATTACCATCCGTATCATAGTAAATGATCTCCCCCTTCGAATGATAACTGATATACATATCATAGTCCGTTTCCGTTGCCAGATCGGCAAGTGCGGCCGCTTCCGGCTCGGAAAGCACACTTTCACCTTTGTAGTCTGTATAGGACGGGGATGATTTTGCCTGTACACCTTCCCAATTCCCGTCAAAATTTTTATTCAGATCCACTCCGCGTGCATTGCTCTTCCATTGCTTTAAGTACTCTTCATAACCGATATACTCTGAAGAATAGAGACTTATGTCAAAATCATCCTCCATGTAGTGATCCACCCAGAATGAATCTCCGTATTCGTCAACCGCGGCGATCATGTTATCCCTATCCTGTTCATAGAATTGCTGCGGCTTTTTTTTCAGATCAGGATCATATATTTCGTCCCCACCGAACTGAGCTATGGTCACCCCGTCCGGATTGGACATGGGAATGACACATATACATACATTTTCAAACAGCTCTTCATATGATCGTCCGTTGATCAAGCCTCTCTTATATTCATGACAATAATACTCGACAAGCTTCATGACCAGCTGGGTGTTCATATACTCTCTTCCATGAATGGATGCCTGGGCGAAAATACGATGCTCGGCATCTTTATTGCCCAGAAGCAGGCAATGTATGTCCCTTCCGTCAACACTTTTACCGAAAACTCTGTCAGACAGGCATTCCGGATACTTTTGAGTGAGTTTGTCTATGTCTGTCTCCATCATCTTATATGTATATAAGGCATTGTATGTTTCAACAATATCCAGTGCCTTGTCATCATTCTCGTAGTATACGGGAATCAGATAGCCGGCCAGTGCATACCCTTCCGTACCGTCCGACAGTTTAACCTTGTAATATGTATTTCCGTTTACAGTCTTGTACTCACCGTCCCATTTAACCTTCTCTCCTGCGGACATTGATGCAACATTGTCTGAAGTGCTGCCGGGGGTGCTTCTGAGACTCATTTTATCAAGAGGAACACACACAAATACTCCTGAGGATTCCCTGATATCTTCTTCCGGCTCATCATCATCTGCATTCATATCACTATCATTCCCGGATCCGTTCACGGCAGTTCTATCTGCATCATCGTTTTCATGATCCGTTACGGAAGATGACTCAGGGGCGGATAGTGCCGCACCTGTATTTTCAATGCGTCTTAGCACAAATACCGCAGTTGCAGCGGCAACGAAAACCAGAACTATCGAAGTAATAAGTATCAAGGTTGTTTTATGTTCAAATAAATATTCTCTGAGTTTTTCCATCTGCTGATTTTCAAAAAGCAGCCTGCAAATGCAGACTGCTTTTTATCATAATTCTCTGTTATCTACAGTAATTACATTCCCTTAGGGTTAGGGCCGTATGCGTTGTCGCCGGGCTCTGAATCCTTACATGCAAATACGATAAGGATGATAGCACCGATTACAGGGATCAGGCTGATAAGGAGCCACCAACCGGACTTGCCGATATCATGAAGTCTGCGGATAGAAACTGCGATACTGGGAAGCAGTACAGCAAGTGCAAAGATTCCTGCAATTACGCTGAATGCGCTTGAAGCCTGTCCGAGACCGGTGAGGACACCGTCAACGATCGCATAGAAAAGCGTGAAGTACCAATACTCACTGCGGCGTGCTCTGCCTGAAAAACCTACATACTGTGTAAATACTGATTTAATAGCTTCAACAAATGACATATTTCTCCTCCTCATAAATGGGATTTATATTTGTTACCATAACATAATAACACAATTAACAAAAAAACACACTTAAAATTTCAAAATCCGTTTCCGCTTACAGACTGAACTTGTTGATAATGTCGTTCAGGTCGGAAACAGCACCACGACACTCATTGACCTTCTCAACGCTGGCTGATGTATCGGAAGCCATCTCCGTAGTCTTCTCGGCGATGTTAACAACACCGTGGCTCGTTTCGGTAACGTTCGTATCAATACCGCTTATGGCTCCGGCAATCTTCTCTATATCACCTGTCAGGCTGCCGACACTGTGACGTATATCGTTCATGCTGTTACCGAATGTATTGGCATCCTCTCTGTACTGTACGCTGACCTTTCCGAACTCCTGGTAATCGGATAGTACATTTGTCTCGAGGAAGGATGTCGTCTGCGTCAGGCAGTCGGACATCTGGCCAACCGCGCTGTTGACTTCTTCAACGATACCTCCGATACTCTGAACCGCTTCGGAAGTCTGAGTAGCAAGGTTTCCTATCTCTGTAGCAACAACGGCAAATCCGCGTCCGGCCTCTCCTGCTCTTGCAGCCTCGATTGAAGCATTGAGTGCAAGCAGAGACGTCTGAGAAGAGATCGCCATGATCGTGCCTGTCAGTTCGTTGATCTTATTAACGGCCTGCGAAGCGCTGATCGCCTCATCAGACTTGATCTTAACGCTTTCGTAGATCTCCATTGTCTTTCTGCTGGCAAGTTCGGTCGTTGAGGCCAGTTCGGTGGCACGCTTGCTGACTTCGTTTGCAAGCTGCGTTCCTTCATCAGCCATTCTGTCGATATCTTTTGCGTTGGTCTGTACATTGGCAACGTTCTGAGCGATCGTCGAGGTTGTAGCTGCGGTCTCTTCCATTCCTGCAGCAAGCGTCTCTGTTGTTGCCGAGTTATCTTCACAAATGTTTCCGACCTTATCGATTGTAGCCTGAAGCATATTGACGTTGGTATCGATGCTCGATCCTGCGCGAGATATCATGGCTACCATATCACGCAGATTGTTCCTGGTCTTGCCAAGTGCCCGGGCGATAACACCGATCTCATCGCTCCTTGTTTCAAGCTTTCTGGACTCATCATCTTCGGTAAAGTCATAATTTGCAGTCTTGTTGATAACGGGAATGAGCTTATCAAGACCCTTGAGCATGAATACCGTAAAGAATCCCACAAGCACAACCGCTATGATCAGGAAGATAATACCGATGAGAATAAGTGCGGTCTTCATGCTGTTAACACCGGCCATCATGACATCTCTGTCAGCCGTAACTATTACGATATTACCCGCTTTAGTGAATGCATATCCGGCCACCTTGTATGCACCCTTGTATTCATATGTACATGAGCCGTTCGGAACGCTCTTTCCTGCCGCAAGATCTGCGACAATACCCTTAACGGCTGCATTCTCAACCGGATTGCCGATCTTGGATGCATCCTTATGATAGAGCATCGTTCCTTCAGGTGATACCATATATGCGTATGAACCTTCTACACCGGACATCACGATCTGACCTATCAGCTTGTCATAGTCTATATTGATGAGCTTGTCATAATCAGCCGTAACAAGTACTATGTTTCCTGTATCGGTAAATGAATATCCCGCAAGCTTAAGTGCATCTTTATATTCGTAAATAACATATCCGTCTTCCACGGTCTTGCCTGCGCCAAGATCGGCAACAATGCCCTTAACCGCAGCGTTTTCAACAGGCTGACCTATCTTCTCCGGATTGGTATGCCACAGCATCGTTCCATCCGGTGCTACCATGTATGCGTATGATCCCTCAACACCGTCTATTGTGATGTTTCCAAGCAGTGTATCATAATCGATCTTCATGAACTCATCATAGTCCGCCGTAACGATCATGATGTTTCCCGATGAGGTAAACGCATATCCGGCAAGCTTAAGTGCTTCTTTATATTCATAAAGGACCGAACCGTTCTCAACCTTCTTGCCGGCCTTCAGATCCTCTACGATCCCTTTAACGGCAGCATTTTCAACAGGCTTACCGATCTTCTCTGCATTCGGATGCCACAGCATCGTTCCCGTAGGTGATACCATGTATGCGTATGAACCCTCCACGCCGAGTATCTTGATGTTTCCGAGTACACTTGTAAGGTTGACCGCTCCGTCACCTCCGCCTGCAGCAAGGTTGACAGCTTTCGCAGCCTCCTCAGCCAGGTTCTGTGCGTATGACTTATACACGGTCTCTCCGAACTGCCTTGAAAAATTGATCGAGATAGCCGCTTCCTGTGCCAGGTTCTTGGCATATCCGCCGTAAGCCTGTTCACCGAACTCCGTCGCGAAATCAACGCCTATCGCAGCCTCTTCCGCAAGATTCTGTGCATAGTTGAGATACGTGTCTTCAAGTGCATTTGAAGCACGCTTCTCCGCAACGATAACGAGGACAAGAATTACCGCAAATACGATCGCACTTATCAAGAGCGTTATCTTGGTGCTCATCTTGGACAGCAGTGCCGCCTTGGTGTTCTTTTGGGCGGGTTTTGTAACCCTTCCTTTT
>CADCPL010000002.1 GCA_902803305.1 uncultured Lachnospiraceae bacterium | reverse complement strand
CGCCGTATCCAGCGTACCGCGGATAACGTGATAACGTGTACCGGGTAAGTCCTTTACTCTTCCGCCTCTTACAAGAACAACGCTGTGTTCCTGAAGATTGTGACCTTCGCCGGGAATGTAGCTTGTAACTTCGATCCCGTTCGAAAGACGTACTCTGGCGATCTTACGAAGAGCTGAGTTAGGTTTTTTCGGGGTAGCCGTCTTAACAGCAGTGCACACGCCACGCTTCTGCGGTGAAGATGTTTCGATGGGTCTCTTATGAAGAGAGTTAAAACCCTTACCGAGAGCAGGTGCGGTTGACTTCTTGACTGAAGTCTCTCTACCCTTTCTGACTAACTGGTTAAATGTTGGCATTCTTTTCACCTCCTTTTTCGTCAAAAATTAATGGGCGCACGAAAAAAACACATTTTTTCGCATGCCCATCGATTATAAGTACATTTTTCGGGTATGTCAAGGGGTTTTGACCATCTGGATCTTCTTCTGCAGCAGTTCTGCATTGGTCGCATATGTCAGCGCGGTCTTGTCCGTGATCTTACCTTCCTTATAAAGATTGAGAAGGCTCGAATCCATGGCGATCATGTCATCTGCCGCGGATGCGTATATCATTCCGTCTATCTGGTGAACCTTGGATTCTCTTATCATGTTCCTTATCGCAGGGGTAAGTGTCATTATCTCAAACGCAGGAACAAGTCCTCCGTCCGTTGACGGAACGAGCTGCTGTGATACGACTGCCTGAAGCACCATGGAGAGCTGTAATGCTATCTGATGCTGCTGGTTAGGCGGAAAAGCATCAATTATACGGTCGATTGTATTGGACGCGCCGATCGTATGAAGAGTCGACAATATAAGGTGACCTGTTTCCGCTGCGGTCATCGCAACGTTCATGGTCTCATAATCACGCATCTCACCGAGCAGTATTACGTCAGGACTCTGACGAAGAGAAGCACGAAGCGCCGTAAGGTAGCTTTCGGTATCCGTTACCACCTCTCTCTGGCTGACGATGCTCATCTTATGCATATGAAGATACTCAAGAGGATCCTCAAGCGTGATGATGTGAGAATGCCTCGTTGAGTTGATATGATCGATCATACATGCAAGCGTGGTTGATTTTCCGCTTCCGGCAGGTCCCGTAATGAGCACCATGCCTTTCTTTCTGTCGGCAAACTCAATGACCTTGTCAGGTATGTGTCTCTCTCTCGGATCCGGGATCTTGAATGTGATGACACGGATGACCGCCGACAGGGAGCCTCTTTGCTTGTATGCATTGATACGGAATCTGGCAACTCCTTTTATGGCAAACGAAAAATCATCGTCTCCGGTCTGCAGCAGACGGGTCATATCCCTGTTTCCCGCAAGTTCATATATCTCGTTGATGAGAACGGCAGTGTCCGCTGGCATGAGCTTTTCGCTGCTCTCCTCCACGATAACGCCTTTTCTCTTATATGAGAGCGGAAGTCCTGCTACTATGAATATGTCCGACGCTCTGTCTTCCGTGATCTTTGCCAAAGTCTCTGCTACTGCCATAGCTTATCTCCTTTACTGTCTCCTACGTCAGTCAGAACAACAGCCTTGTGCCTGACTCTTCCTCCGCGCCCTTCTTGACGCTGTCAAACCATTCCCTGTTAACCTCTGCCGCCCATTTGTCGATCTTGAACAGGCTGTCATCGGACCCGTCCGGATAGTGAACGCTAAGCACAACATCCAGATTCTGTCCGTTCGTGACCGCTATGGTATAGGAAAGTTTCCTGATACCATCCGCACCTTCCGTTACCTTGATCTTTTCGTTATCGGCAAACAGCTTGTCAATTCCTTCATAGTACTCCTGACTGTTTTTCGCCGTCTTCAGATGTTTGGAAAGAAGCGCCTCTATGTTGGCAAGGTATATCTCCGCCATCCTGTTCGCATCATAATAACTTGCCGTCCTGTCGGCAGCCTCCTTGGACAGGACGTAGTCCGATCTTGCAGACATGTAGGACAGAGCCGCAAACGTAACAAGCGCGAGCAGCACAAAAGTAACGAGTATTGAACTTGTTCCGATATTTATCCCTCCGGAATGCTTCCTCTCCATCTGCTACCCTTTCGTCCTGTTCATGTACTTTGTTGCATTAAGTGTATATATCTCTTTGTAATCTTTGAGTCTTACCACACGCACTTCCATGTTCTGAATTGCTCCGTTGGGCGCCATGGTCACATCACTTACGTATACGGCATCCGCATAGTCACATACTTCAAAGTCTTCGTTATAAAACACTTCAAAGAAACCGTCGCCGCCCCGTACCGCGCTCGGATAGTGCTCAAGCACCGAGTCTATATCTCCGTCGGTCCCTCTCATCACTTCCGCAAAACCCTGTGCGATGGAAACCGATTCGTTGAGTTCTATCGTATCGACCGTCATGACATACGAAGTGACGAACAGCTTGACGCAGACCGCCCCGCATGCGGCAAACAGCAGTATCGTTATGATCAGTTCCATGAGGAACAGTGATGTTTTGGATTTAAGATACTTATTCATCCGAATCTCCATCCGTTCCGCTGTACAGTGTCACAAAGAATTCAGTCTTCTCACCGTTTGAGTCCGTGATATTGAAATGATACAAGCCGTCACTTACCTTCCTTACGGAAAAATCATTCACGGCCAGTATGTCCGTTCCGTTCTTATAGTCAAAATCATATGAATCGACTGCCGTGAACTCCTTCAGATACCCGTCGGCAACAAACAGATATGTCACATATTTCTTGCCTCCGACTTTCTGATAAAGCCTCAGTACGGAATGCTCGCCGTCTTCCGACGTTCCGTCCGTATCTGCAACATCTACTCCGCCTGTATGATCGTGAGATCTGATCTTTTCGGTCACGTATGACATGGCCGTACGCTTTTCATAGTTGGTGCTCATATTGGAGACGGTGCTTCTGTAGATCCTCGCGCCAAACAGCACAACAAAAAGAGCTGTTATGGCAAAAGCGCCAAACAGGGCAAGAATGAATATAAAATCGACTACCGATTTATTTCTCTTGGCAAAATTCACTGATCCTTATCTCCTGATGTCTCGATGATGGTTACCGACGGCATAATATTGTCACCGATCGGTACATAATCGATAAAATACCTGTCCTTGTCGTATATCAGGCCGTAATGGTCTTCAATATACGCAAGGCTCGGAGGATAATATCCCTCCACGGCATAACAGTGGATTATATCCTTATTTACCGCATCGGAAAGCACCTGCTTCTGATCCTTCTTCGATGTCGATGAAATAAACGAAATCCCAAAGAGGAATGCGATGATGATGATCAGGAAAAAAAAGACCGAAAAATTCATCGATTCCGATATTCTCTTTTTCAGGCTCGGTCTGTTAAATCTGTTCATCCGATACTACCCATTACTCCCATAAGCGGTAACATTACTGACAAAAGAATGAGGCACACAACAACGGATAATATGATGACAAGCGTAGGTTCGAGAACCGAAATGAGATTTGTCATCTTTTCGTCAACCTCCTCATCGTATCCGATAGCGATCTTTTCAAGCACCTTGTCAACGGATCCGGTTCTGAATCCTACCGAGATCATCCTTGAATACATGTTGGAGAATATCCCGGAAGCACTCAGTGCATCGGCAAAAGAAGCGCCCTCCGTCATGAGCTGTTTGCTCTTTTTGATCTTCTCGATCATATCGCTGTTATCGACTAGATTTGAAACCATTGCAAGGCTCTCATCGGTATCAAGGCCCGCGCTCATCGTAAGCGCCATTCCCGATGCAAACCTTCCGGCAGCTATCTTGTCATACAATCCCCTTGTAGCGAAAAACTTTGACAGGAAACCGCGAAGCTTTGCTCTTCCGCTTCCGGTCTTTGTAAGTATGAACAGTCCCGCAACAAGTACGGCCGCAACTATAACGATGATAAGTGCATATTTGCTGACCGCCGATCCGAAATCAAGCATTCCCTTCGAAAAACCTGTCATCTCGGTTCCGAGCTGTCTGAACACGTCGTTAAATATCGGAAGAACCTTTATCACGAGTACCAGTATGACTATGAGCATCATCCCCACTATGAGCATCGGATATGTTACCGCGCTCTTGATCCCTCTGGCCACGTTTTCTTCACGATTATAATGAAAGGCAAGAGAGTGCATGACCTCTTCCAGTTTTCCCGACTGCTCACCGATCTCTATCATATCAAGAGCGTACTTCGGGAATACACCGGAAGCTTCAACGGAATGATGAAAAGTATCACCTTCATTACACTTATCAAGTATCGCCTGGAGGATCTGTCTTCCTTCATCCGTGGTCGCATCTTCGAGCATAATGGATATTCCTTCCATCGGCGATATGCCCGCATTCAGTATCATGGCGATCTGATCGCAGAACATGGACAGCTCCTGATTGTTAAGAAGTTTCTTTTTGTCGCTCATGGTTTCCTCCGTTTTGAATCTATCAACATTTAATATGTATATTTGGTAGTGTAATTGCTTCCGTCTCCGATGAAGCTCTTTATCTTTTTTGTGCCGGCATTGGCCGCAAATGTCGGATCCATAAGCGTCCAATCTACTCCGTCAAATTCTATGATCCCGTTTATCCAGCCTTCATCCTCGATATAGGCTGTTATCCATGCATGATATGCATCTCCCGCATATCCGAATTCAAGCCTGGTCGGTATCCTCTGGCTCCTGAGCATTGCCGCCATGAGGGCCGCATAGTCGAAGCATATCCCCTTCTTTTCATGAAGTACCTGATCGACGTTCGGAACATAATCGGGCTTAACCGTTGCCGCTCTTTCATGATCGTAAGTTATGTTCTTGACCACATAGTCGTAGACGGCTGCCACGACCTCTATGTCGGTAGCCTTTCCGGCAGCAAGTTCCTTTCCGAGTGCCACAACATCCGAATTGATATCAAACTGCACATAACAGTTGGGATACAGGAACGGCAGAAACTGATCCGGCATGGTCACATTCAAAGTCTCCGCAAAATCCGTTGCATACATGCCTTCTTCGCCCATGCCCTCGTACGCGATTATCGTATATTCTCCGTCTCCGAGAGAGAGGGGTATGACCGAATCGCCCTCCGGGATTATGTATGTGTATGTAACGCTTTCATCACAGTTAAGCTGGATCTTTATATCCTGGTTTTCCCCCGTACTCTTTACGTAGAGATAACCATCACTGCTGTTTGTTGCGTCAACGGTAAGACCGCCCTCGCCGAAGATCTTCTCGCCGCCCGCCACCGGAGTCAGACACTTCGGCTCGTTGCTTCTGTTCTGAGTGGATGCGACTTTGGAGATCTTCACTTCCGTCTCCTTCGGCTCATTACCACATGATGACAATATCACCGATATGATAATGATACATGCGATCAGTATGATCCTATTTTGATAATACTGCCTGAACAACTCCACCCTCCGTATCGGGAATAAATATATTGAGCGTACCGCTTTCAAAATGGAATCTCACGGTCCCGTCACTGCCGGTTTCCATCGGATACACGATCGAACCGTCATCCTTTTTGGCATATATCCCTTCATAATCGATGTCGGAACCTGAAACCGTCATCACAAAGCATTCGTTTTCCTCATCCAGATAATGGGATGTCACTGCAATATCGGCTTTGTGTGGTTTTTCTCCGGATTCCTTTCCGGCCATGTAGAATACCATCGGGCAGAACAGTATGAGTATGAGCAGCGCGATGGACATCCACTTTCCGGTCTTGACAAGCGTTGTATTTGCAATGTTTTTTATGAGCAGTGCATCAAGTGACTGTGTATTGGGTTCCTGCTCACAGGCAGCGAAGACATTTTGAAGTGCTTCGTTGGCTGCTTTTTTATTTATGCTGTATACTTTATTTCTTCTAAACATCTTCATCCCCCTTTCTGAGCATTGTTTGCAATCTTTCTCGTGCCGCTATCAGGTATCGTTTGACGCTGCTTCTCGAACACCCCAGTGCCGAGGCAATGTCCTCGAGTTTCATGTCGTTGTAGTAACGCATGACAACTACCTGTTGCTCATTGAAGGGGAGAGACATTATCGCTTCCTTCAGCCTTGAATTCTCATCAGCCGTTTCCGTTACATCCTCGGGATTGTGATCGATATAATCGTCGCTGATAAGTTCAAGAAGTTCCGGATTGTTCTCTCCGTATTCCTGCCGGTTCTTCCGCTCCATGTCATAACAGACCCTGAAACAGATCTGATTAAGCCATGCAACGAAAAGGGCCGGTTCTTTTATACCGGAAATATTTCGAAGCGCAAGGATGTATGTTTCCTGCAAGGCATCCTGCGCCAGATTGGTATCCCTTAAGTAGTGAGCCGCGTAGTTGTATGTATGCTGGTATGTTATCGCATACAGCTCCGCAAAAGCATCACTGTCTCCCTTTTGTGATTTTTGGACCAGTCGTCCTATATAGGCATGATTGAAATCAGCCATTCTTTACACCTTAGCCATCTCGTACAAACTGGCTACAAGCTGTCTGAAATCCTTGAAACCGTCGGGTCCGTTAAGGATCTTTTCAATCTTTATTTTTATCTCATATCCGCCGGAGGTCCTGTTATACTGCTCTATCTCCTTTTGAAGCTCCTCCGAAAACCTCGTGAGCTTATCATCGGTACAGTTCTCTATCACGACCAGGAACTCATTTCCGTTGTTTCTGCCCACAAACCCGTAATATGCGCTTATCCTCTCAACTACGGAAGAAAACTCCTTGAGGGCGATGTTACCGCTCGTTCTGCCGTATTTAACGTTGATCTCATCAAGATTGGCGATCTTGATGAGTGAGCATCCGAGCTTCGATATGTCCTGCTCGACCTCATACTTTTCAAATATCTGATCCACGGAGAATCTGTTGGGGATCCCCGTCAGAGAATCGACGTATACCGCTCTCTTCAGTACATGATCATGAACTATATGGCCTTCGAGCAGCCTGAAATCCATGATTATGCAGACCACGCTGTACAGCATAAAAGCCCACAGGAATACACATATCGTGAGCAGTACCTTATTCGAAAAGACACTTGTCCTGAGATTGTCATCCAAAAAAATGAACAGAAAGAAGCATACGGCAAAGATCACAAGAAGTGCAAGCTGGATAAACTTAAACATCTTATAACTTTTGAAATAATCATCTCTCATAGTGTATAACCTTCTCGTCCCGCTTAAAACCGACTCCGTATCCTGTTAATTATATACCTTGTGACATAAAAAGAAAAGGCAAAAAGGCTGAACCTTTTTATGATCCTGCCACGTCTTTATTAAATGAAGGTAGTATGTTTTGCATTAATTATGAAAGAGGAATGATCATGAACAAAAAACGTAGGATTGCCGTTCGTATACTTGCAGCAATAGCTTTTATCGCACTGTTCCTTCTTCCGGTGATCGGACTCATGGCTACGGAGGCCGGCGCGGGCGAGACTGCGGAGAGTGCTTCGGTACATTCCGGTGATTATGTATTCTTTGTTGTTCAGAATGAGGATGTTCCGCTCGCTGCAGTTCCGATGTCAGATACAAGCTCATATATCATGTGGATAAGTCTTGCTTTTCTTGCGATCACCATCATGTCGTTATACAGTGCATGGTATCTTTCCATACGCAGGAACATCGTGGAGATGTCAGGCAAGCTTTCACCGGCAGACAGAAGATTCTTTAACGACTCAAGAAGTTTCTTCCATCCCATAAGATCATATCAGCTCGCCAAGGATGCCGAGGATTCGGTTGCTTCGATGTACATCGGACAGTTCTGATCAGGCGGATAACTTATCGGGGATATTTTTCTTTATTTACAAAAATAACAGACAGAGGATCTCTCCTCTGTCTGTTTTATTATCTTATCCTCTGTCTTACTCTTCGGAAACCGTTACAACTTCTTCGATCTCCTCCTCGACCTCTTCGGACTCAGCTACGATCACTTCGGATCCGTCATCTGCATCTCCTGCCGGATCGTCCTGCTCATTTATTGCAGGTACTGCTATGCTGTCGGGAAGCGATGTGTCAAGCATTACATTCCTGTACTGCTTCATTCCTGTTCCTGCAGGTATAAGCTTACCGATTATGACATTTTCCTTAAGTCCGATGAGCGGATCTACCTTGCCCTTTATAGCAGCTTCCGTAAGAACCCTTGTGGTCTCCTGGAAGGATGCTGCCGACAGGAACGAACTTGTTGCAAGGCTTGCCTTGGTGATACCGAGCATCACCTGCTTTGCCTCAACCGGCTTCTTGCCTTCTGCCTCAAGAGCTTCATTCAGATCTTCAAGCTCAAGTGCATCGACAAGTGAACCCTGGAGCAGATCCGAATCTCCTTCATCCTCTACGCGGACTTTCTTGAGCATCTGCCTTACTATCACTTCGATATGCTTATCGTTGATCTCAACACCCTGAAGTCTGTAAACTCTCTGAACTTCTCTGAGCATGTAATCCTGTGCTGCACGGACTCCTTTAATCTTCAGGATATCGTGAGGATTTACCGAACCGTCTGTAAGCTCATCACCCGCCTGAATATCCACGCCTTCCTCGTTTATCTTGGGACGTGAACCGTAAGGAATAAGATAAGTCTTGCTCTCGCCTGTCTCATCATTTGTTACCACTACCTCACGCTTCTTCTTGGTATCCTGCAGTACCGCACGTCCCGAGATCTCGGAAATTATAGCCAGACCCTTGGGTTTACGTGCCTCAAACAATTCCTCTACACGGGGAAGACCCTGTGTGATATCGTCTCCGGCAACACCACCGGTATGGAACGTTCTCATGGTAAGCTGTGTACCGGGCTCACCGATCGACTGTGCAGCGATGATACCGACAGCCTCACCTACCTGAACCATTTCACCGGATGCCATGTTCGCGCCGTAGCACTTACTGCATATTCCGTTATGACACTTACAAGTAAGGATATTACGGATCTTGATACCTATCTTGGATTCAAGGATAGGTGTCTTTTCCGAATCGACCGCATTCTTAAGTACGATCTCCACTCTTCTCGGTGTTATCATATGATTTTTCTTAACAAGTACATTTCCGTCCTTGTCAAGAATATCTTCTGCTGCATACCTTCCGAGGATACGGTCGTGAAGTGTCTCTATCACTTCCTTACCGTCCGCAAAAGCTTTGACATACATTCCGGGGATTGTTGCGCGCTTCTCGGAACAATCCTGCTCACGAATGATAAGCTCCTGTGAGATATCAACAAGTCTTCTTGTAAGGTAACCCGAATCGGCTGTTCGAAGAGCCGTATCCGACAGACCTTTACGTGCTCCGTGAGCTGACATGAAGTACTCCAGAACGTCAAGACCTTCACGGAAATTCGACTTGATCGGGAGCTCAATGGTCTTACCTGTTGTATCTGCCATAAGACCACGCATACCTGCAAGCTGTTTGATCTGCTTGTTCGATCCACGGGCTCCTGAGTCTGCCATCATATAGATGTTATTGTATTTATCAAGTCCGTCTATAAGCTCTTTTGTGATATTTTCATCAGTATTCTTCCATGTATTGATGACACCGTCATGTCTTTCTTCTTCCGTGATAAGACCACGCTTGTAGTTACGTGTGATCTTTTCAACGGTTACCTGGGCCTCATCAAGCATTTCCTGCTTAGCCGCAGGAACGGTCATATCCGATATCGAAACAGTCATGGCAGCCTGGGTGGAATACTTGTATCCCATTGCCTTGATATCATCAAGAACTTCTGCTGTCTTCGTTGCTCCGTGATTGTTGATGACCTTCTCAAGTATCTTCTTAAGGTGCGACTTACCAACATGGAAATCAACTTCAAGCTTAAGTGCGTTTTCAGGGTTTTCCCTGTCAACAAATCCGAGATCCTGCGGAAGTATCTCATTGAAGATAAGTCTTCCGAGGGTTGTTTTGATCATTCCCGAAACGCGGTTTCCGTCGGGAAGGACCTTCTCCCTGTATACGATAATGGGCTGATGCAGCGTGATCTCCTGATTTTCATGAGCAAGAAGAGCCTGGTTCATGGAGTTGTAATATCTTCCGAGAACATCGACCATCTCACAAACTATCCATCTGTCACGCTCAGGATCGATATTGATCCTGATGATCGTGTCACGCTCTATCGCCGTCTCCTTTACGGAATCGACACTCTTTCCTGCCTTAACGGCTTTTTCCTTAGCCTCCTGATAGGAATAGAACGCCTTTGATGATGCCTCTATGAATGATGAGCGGATCTGCTCCATCTTTTCTTTTGCTTTGGCAGCTTCTTCTGTCTTGCCTTCCGCTACTTCCTTAAGTTCCTTGATGGCAGCCTTGGCATCCTGTGCTTCTTTTTCGGTAGCAGGGAAGCTTATCACCGGCTCACCGTCAAAATCAGGATCCTTGGAAAGATCTCTCATTCTCTCCATTGTAAGATAGTAGATACCAAGAACCATATCCTGTGAAGGAACGGCAACAGGACCTCCATCCGAAGGTTTCAGCAGGTTGTTGGGCGAGAGCAGAAGGAATCTGCATTCTGCCTGTGCTTCAACCGACAAAGGAAGATGGACAGCCATCTGGTCTCCGTCAAAGTCGGCGTTAAATGCCGTACATACAAGAGGATGAAGCTTTATAGCCTTACCTTCAACAAGAATGGGCTCAAACGCCTGGATTCCGAGTCTGTGCAGTGTTGGTGCACGGTTGAGCATTACGGGATGTTCTTTGATGACATCCTCGAGCACATCCCAGACTTCGGGACGGAGACGCTCGACCATCTTCTTTGCATTCTTGATGTTATGAGCGGATTTATTTGCCACAAGCTCTTTCATGACAAAAGGCTTGAACAATTCTATAGCCATCTCCTTGGGGAGACCGCACTGATATATCTTAAGTTCCGGACCGACGACGATAACCGAACGTCCCGAATAGTCAACACGCTTTCCGAGAAGGTTCTGACGGAAACGTCCCGACTTACCTTTAAGCATGTCTGAAAGCGACTTGAGAGGTCTGTTTCCGGGACCCGTTACCGGACGTCCGCGGCGGCCGTTATCGATAAGTGCGTCAACAGCCTCCTGGAGCATTCTCTTCTCATTGCGGACAATGATATCGGGAGCACCAAGCTCAAGCAGTCTCTTAAGACGGTTATTACGGTTGATGATCCTTCTGTACAGATCGTTAAGGTCGGATGTTGCAAATCTTCCGCCGTCAAGCTGTACCATGGGACGAAGATCGGGCGGGATAACAGGGATAACATCCATGATCATCCACTCGGGCTTGTTTCCCGACTCACGGAAAGCTTCCACAACCTCAAGTCTCTTGATGATCTTTGCCTTCTTCTGGCCTGTTGAATCTTCAAGCTGTGCCTTGAGTTCTTCTGCCTCCGCATCGAGATCTATGGCCATAAGAAGCTCTTTTATGGCTTCCGCACCCATTCCCACACGGAATCTTCCTTCATACTGCTCGTATTCCTTCTGATACTCGGCTTCCGTAAGTACCTGCTTGTACTTAAGGTCCGTTGCCATAGGATCGAGCACTATATAATTTGCAAAATACAAAACCTTCTCAAGGGTTCTCGGAGACAGATCAAGGATCAGTCCCATACGGCTGGGGATTCCCTTGAAATACCATATATGCGATACCGGTGCCGCAAGTTCAATATGGCCCATACGTTCACGACGTACATTTGCCTTTGTTACCTCAACACCGCATCGGTCGCAGATAACACCCTTATAACGGATCTTCTTGTACTTTCCGCAGTGACACTCCCAGTCTTTTGAGGGTCCGAATATCCTTTCGCAGAAAAGTCCGTCCTTCTCGGGCTTAAGTGTTCTGTAGTTGATCGTTTCAGGCTTTCTAACCTCACCCCTTGACCACTCTCTGATCTTCTCGGGTGAAGCAAGTCCGATCCTGATCGAATCAAAAGTTAAAGGCTCGTAAGCTTCTTTATTCTGTTCTGCCATTTTTCGCTCCTTTTATGAAAAAGTATAGGCTGTGATCATTCCTCTGTGTCATCGTAACTGTCATCGAAATCACCGTCGTCTTCGCCGTACATATCGTCGCCCGACTCATCGATGTCAACGAATTCTCCGCTGTCCTCATCGATCTCCTGAACGCCGTAACCGCCCTTACCGAAGTTCTCATCTTTGCGATAATCCTTGAAATCTCCTTCAAGAACGGATCTCATGTCTGTTTCACCGTAATCAACGGTTTCCTTGATCTCGACTTCCGTATTGTCATCACGCAGTACGCGTACATCCAGACCAAGTGACTGGAGTTCTTTGAGAAGAACCTTGAACGACTCGGGAATACCACCCTTGGGAATGTTGTCACCCTTGATGATGGCTTCATAAGTCTTGACACGACCGATAACGTCATCGGACTTGACTGTCAGGATCTCCTGCAATGTATACGATGCACCGTATGCTTCAAGTGCCCAAACTTCCATCTCTCCGAAACGCTGTCCGCCGAACTGCGCTTTACCGCCGAGAGGCTGCTGCGTTACAAGTGAGTAAGGACCGGTAGAACGTGCATGGATCTTATCGTCTACCAAATGGTGAAGCTTCAGGTAGTGCATGTGACCTATTGTGACCGGACTGTCAAAGTATTCTCCCGTACGTCCGTCACGAAGTCTTACTTTACCGTCTCTCGAGATCGGAACTCCTTTCCAGAGAGTTCTGTGATCTCTGTTCTCTGACAGATATTCATAAACCTCGGGAAGAAGTTCTGCCTTGTGAAGGCTTTCAAACGTAACTCCCGACTTATCTTTCGATTCCTTTGCCTCTTTTGCATCAAAAGGAAGATTTACATAGTCGTTCGCAAGATCGAGCGTATCCATGATGTCATCTTCGTCCGCTCCGTCAAAGACCGGAGTCGCGATGTTAAAGCCAAGTGCCTTTGCCGCAAGTGACAGATGGATCTCAAGCACCTGACCGATATTCATACGCGAAGGAACGCCCAGAGGATTAAGGACTATATCCACGGGACGACCGTTGGGAAGATAAGGCATATCCTCTATCGGAAGCACACGTGATACGACACCCTTGTTTCCGTGACGACCTGCCATCTTATCACCGACGGATATCTTTCTCTTTTGAGCGATATATATTCTTACGGATTTGTTGACTCCCGGAGGAAGTTCATCTCCGTTCTCTCTTGTAAATACTTTTGCATCAACGATGATACCGTATTCTCCGTGAGGAACCTTCAGGGATGTATCCCTTACTTCTCTTGCCTTCTCACCGAAAATCGCACGAAGAAGTCTCTCTTCAGCGGTAAGCTCCGTTTCACCCTTGGGTGTTACCTTACCCACGAGGATATCTCCGGCTCTTACTTCGGCACCGATACGGATGATACCGTTCTCGTCAAGATCCTTAAGTGCATCCTCACCGACTCCGGGAACGTCTCTTGTGATCTCCTCGGGTCCGAGCTTGGTATCTCTTGCCTCAGCCTCATGCTCCTCTATATGTACGGATGTATATACATCTTCCTGAACAAGTCTTTCCGACAGAAGAACTGCATCCTCGTAGTTGTAACCTTCCCATGTCATGAAAGCTATGAGAGGGTTCTTGCCGAGAGCCATCTCTCCGTTTGATGTGGAAGGTCCGTCAGCGATAACCTGACCTGCTTCTACATGCTCGCCCTTATCGACTATCGGCTTCTGGTTATAACAGTTGGACTGGTTCGAGCGAAGGAACTTGGTAAGATGATATGTCTCTATCGTCTTATCATCGTTCTTCACAACGATCTCATCCGATACCGAACTGATAACTGTACCGCTCTTTTTGGCAACAACGCACACTCCCGAATCGACGGCAGCCTTGGGTTCCATTCCCGTACCTATGACGGGAGCTTCCGTTTTAAGAAGCGGAACTGCCTGACGCTGCATGTTGGATCCCATGAGAGCACGGTTTGCATCGTCATTCTCAAGGAAAGGAATGAGTGCCGTAGCTACCGAGAACACCATCTTGGGAGACACATCCATGAAATCAAACATAGACTTGTCGTATTCCTGTGTCTCATCGCGGAAACGACCGGATACGTTGTTCCTTTTAAAGTGCCCTTTATCATCCAGCGGCTCATTAGCCTGTGCTACATGGTAATTGTCCTCTTCGTCGGCTGTCATGTATACAACCTCATCCGTTACCCTCGGGTTTTCGGGATCGGAATGATCTATCTTTCTGTAAGGAGCCTCAACAAATCCGTACTCATTGATCCTTGCGTAGCACGCAAGTGAGTTGATAAGACCGATGTTGGGACCTTCGGGTGTCTCGATGGGACACATTCTTCCGTAATGTGAATAGTGAACGTCTCGGACCTCGAATCCTGCACGATCTCTTGACAGACCACCGGGACCGAGTGCCGAAAGCCTTCTCTTATGAGTAAGCTCACCGAGCGGGTTGTTCTGATCCATGAACTGTGACAGCTGTGATGATCCGAAGAACTCCTTAACAGCAGCCGTAACAGGCTTGATATTGATAAGCTGCTGGGGAGATATTCCCTCCAGATCCTGCGTTGTCATTCTCTCACGAACGACTCTCTCAAGTCTTGAAAGGCCGATCCTGTACTGATTCTGTAACAGTTCGCCGACCGCACGGATACGACGGTTTCCGAGATGATCGATGTCATCATCGTTTCCGAAACCGTACTCAAGATGCATATTGTAGTTAATGGAAGCAAAAATATCTTCCGGAGTGATATGCTTGGGAATGAGTGCATGAACAGATTCGGATATCGCTTCCGCAAGCTCATCCGGTCTGTCGGCATATTCGGAAAGGAGCGCCTGAAGGGCGGGGTAATAAACGAGTTCCGTGATACCCAGTTCCTTCGGATCGCAATCTATGAAGCTCGTGATGTCTACCATCATATTGGAAAGAACTCTCACGTTACGCTCTTCGCCCTGTATCACTACATATGGAACAGCGGAATTCTGTATCCTGTCGGCAAGTTCAACCGTAACTGTTGCGCCTGCTTCTGCCAGGATCTCTCCTGTATTGGGATCCACCACATCCTCTGCAAGTACTCTGTTCCTGATACGATTGCGGAGCATGAGCTTCTTATTAAACTTGTAACGGCCGACCTTTGCCAGGTCATATCTTCTCGGATCAAAGAACATCGCATTGATAAGACTCTCTGCGCTTTCAACAGCAAGAGGCTCACCGGGTCTTATCTTCTTGTATAATTCAAGAAGACCTTCCTGGTAATTGGTCGCAACGTCTTTTGAAAATGATGCCAATATCTTCGGCTCATCTCCGAAAAGATCAAGTATCTCCTGATTGGTACCAAGTCCAAGGGATCTGAGCAGTACCGTTACAGGTACCTTTCTTGTACGATCCACGCGCACAAAGAACACATCATTGGAGTCTGTTTCATACTCCAACCATGCACCTCTGTTAGGTATTACCGTACATGAGTACAGCTTCTTACCGAATTTATCATGAGTTATTCCGTAATAGATTCCGGGGGAGCGAACCAGCTGGCTGACGATAACACGCTCTGCTCCGTTGATAACGAATGTGCCGGTTGCTGTCATAAGAGGAAGGTCGCCCATAAAGATCTCGTGCTCTATGATCTTGTCATCCGTCTTATTGTAAAGACGTACACGAACCTTAAGGGGGGCAGCGTATGTTGCGTCACGTTCCTTACATTCCTCAATAGAATACTTGACATCTTCT
>CADCPL010000001.1 GCA_902803305.1 uncultured Lachnospiraceae bacterium | reverse complement strand
GCCTCATCTCTTGCCATCTCATGGACTGTGTCATGGATCGCATCAAGGTTTGCAGCCTTCGCACGCTTAGCAAGATCTGTCTTGCCTGCGGTTGCTCCGTTCTCTGCTTCTATACGCATCTCAAGATTTTTCTTGGTTGAATCCGTAACAACTTCTCCGAGAAGCTCCGCAAACTTGGCAGCATGCTCTGCCTCTTCAAAAGCAGCCTTCTCATAGTACATTCCGATCTCGGGATAACCCTCTCTGAATGCAACTCTTGCCATTGCAAGATACATTCCTACTTCCGAGCACTCTCCGTTAAAGTTAGCACGAAGATCAGCAATGATATCATCGGATACGCCCTGTGCCACTCCGACAACATGTTCTGCTGCCCATGTCATCTCGCCTTCCTGCTTCGTGAACTTGGAAGCGGGAGCCTTACACTGCGGACAAGCCTCCGGAGGCTGGTCTCCTTCATGAACATAACCACATACCTGACAAACCCATTTCATAATGTATTCTCCTTTCGTGATGAATGATCTTATTGATCGTTTTTCATGTAATTTTTGATTCCTCTGAACGTGGAGGTGCTGATGATATGCTCGATACGGCATGCATCCTGTTCGGCGATCTTCTCCGATACTCCTGCCGTCTTCTGCAGGAAGGCGGTGAGAGTCTTGTGCCTGTCGTATACTTCAACGGCTTTTTTGCGGCCCTTCTCGGTAAGGTTGATCTCCTTGCCGACCTCATCCATCGTTATGTATTCTTCTTCCCTCAGTATGCTCATCGCACGGGAAACGCTAGGTCTTGTGAACCCCAGCTCTCTTGCCACATCGATGGAATAGACCACTCCGTTTTTCTTTTTCAATATGTAAATTGTTTCGAGATAATCCTCACCGGATTCAAGCATTGCCATAACACACCTCTTATTCAAGACTCTATCATTTTATGGGGATTATTACAACCGAAAATTGACTTGTACACGGATATTATAAATATTTCAGATGCTATTCAGGGAATATTTGATTATATCTAAGATGAAGTAACAGAAGCCCCTTTGGGGGCTTCTGTTATGTAAGTAAAGTAAAGGATTCGGGACAAGCGCTTATATCAACTGATTGTATATAGAGGATAAAGTGCTTGATGTTTCGGCATTGCTGCCGTAAATACTTGAATTCATATCTGCGTCGCGGGCTATGGCTGATGCCTTGTCCGCGATCTGCGATCCGTACGTTGCGTTTCCTTTAAAGAGCGACTGTACCGTTGCCTCATCGGCTTTGGCAAGTTTTTCTTCGTCAACGCTAAGCTTACCGTCGGATCCCACACTGACACCGACCTTGGCCAGAACCTTGGTAAATGTGTCCGTCATGGAGGTCATGAACTTCATATCCTGACCTATCTCCTTGGAGCTGACCTTACCTGCCTGGTCGATCACCTTATTGTAATCAGCGGCAAAATCCTTGACCGCCGATGCAACCTTGCTCATGTCGAGCTTGCCGTCCGTCTTCTTCCACATATCGTCGGAAGAAAGCTTCTCGGCAGAAGTCTTAAGCTGCTGTGCATCCTTCTTCATCTGGCTAAGACCCGTAGTATCGGAATCTTCCGTCTTGGTCGTCTTGGCTGTCTTGGCATTTGATGTACTCTTGACCTCGCTTGCCGTCTTACCTGCAGCGCCTGTCTGTTCTGCATAGTATGATTTTACAAGCTTACCGTAACTGCCGTTCTTGATGGATGCATATCCTGCAAAATCAAACCCTGTCGAGCCGTCTTTGCCCGATCCGAGGCTGTTTAGCAGCGTAGATATACCGGAATCAGATAATCCCATTTTATCGCCTCCTTAAAACCTATAACTAGTTCTTAGATGCGTAGTAATCATCAAACAGCTTGTTGGCTGCTGCGAGCGTATCCTTGCTGATGCCCGGGAGCTCATCGCCCCATGCTGCGGTAGCTTCCTTGAAGCCTTTCTCCATAGCCTCCTGCATCTCTTTCATCTTGTCCGGATCGTCTCCGGCAAGTGCCGATGCAAAATCAAACAGTCTCTGGGATGTCTGCTTAACGCCCCAGTATCCGTCCTCGGCTACATCCTCTTTAGCCTTTGCGATATCTTCGGGACTGACATCCTTCAGATTCTCGGGAGAGAACAGATCTGCAAGCTTCGAAACACCGGCCTGATCGGTAAACATCTTCTGAACGAGCTGAGCCAGCTGATTCTGCCTGTCTGCCTGATCCTGCTTGAGCTGCTGTACAAGAGCTGCGCGGTCCTCGGCACTCATCTTGTTGATCGAATAAGTAGCCTTCTTCTCTACGCCTGTGCTCTTCTCATATACTACGCCGGCTTCTTCTGCCTTAACGTCTGCTGCGGTATCTTTTGCAGCGCTGTCAGCCTTCACGCCTTCATAGGAATAACTGCTGTACGCACCTGCTACACTTCCAACATTAATATCACTCATAGCATATACCTCCTATCAGCATAATCATTATATCACACATAAAACAAACAGGGGAATTATTCCTGAACAGAAAATGACGGTGTATCACACCGGTAAGAGCTCTCAATCCGTTGAGATAATAATTCCGAAGTCCGTTTCGGATTCAGCGCTGCCATGCGCTTTCTATATATTACATCGGCAGGATCCGAAAATACTTTATACATTTTTTAAAATTTATTGAAAAAAATTGCAAGTTAGCGTATAAAACATATGTATGCCTTGTTTAACGGGCAGAAAGAAGGAGTTATATCATGAAAAAATACTTTGCGGTCCTTATAGCATCATCCCTCATCATTACCACGCTGCTTAGCGGATGTTCGGCTTCAAATAAAAAGAAGACTCTCACCGTATTCAATTACGGCATGTATATAGATACGAAGATGATCGATCAGTTCGAGAAGGAGACCGGTGTAGACGTACGCTACGAAGAGGCTCCGACACCCGAGGAGCTGTACACCAAGTACAAGGCCGGTGCGATCGATTATGACGTTCTGTGTACTTCGGAGTACATGCTCCAGAAGCTCATCGATGAAGGCGAACTCATCGAGGTTGATTTTAGCACTATGGAGAATACAAAGGGGATCGGCGACAAGTACTGGGACATGGTAAAGAGCTTTGATCCCGACAACAAATACGTGATGCCTTATTTCTGGGGCACCGTCGGTCTTCTCTACGATTCGGAAAAAGTGACCGAAGCTCCCGACTCCTGGGACGTCCTGTTTAACGGACAATACAGCGGTGATATCATCATGCAGAACAGCATGAGGGACGCATATATGATCGCACTTAAGTATCTCGGCTACTCTCTTAACACAACCGATGAGAAAGAACTTGCCGAGGCTCAAAAGCTCCTTATCAAACAAAAGCCCGACGTCCAGTCTTACCTTGTTGATGAAGTAAGAGACGAGATCCTCGCAGGCAACGCTGCGATCGGTGTTGTATATTCGGGTGAAGCCTTCTATGCATACGAAGAAAATCCCCTGATCGGCTACAGCATTCCCAAAGAGGGTTCCAATATCTGGATCGATTGCTGGGGCATCACGAAAAACTGTAAGGACACGGAAACCGCGAAGCAATTCCTTGATTATCTGTGCAGGGAAGACGTGGCACGTGCCAACTTTGAAGAAGTAAGATATTCCTCTCCGATCACCGCCATAGCGGACAATCTTACCGAAGAAGAAAGCTCATCCGCCGCAATGAATCCTTCAGCCGATGAGCTTGCAAACTGTGAAGTATATAAGCGTCTCCCGGAAGAGACTACCGAACTATTATCAAATATGTGGAAAGAGCTCAAGGCGGACTAAACCGCCTGAGCTTTAGTCTTTCCTCTCTGCCTTCATCTCGATCTTCCTGTCGTACATCGCCTTATCGGCACGCTTAAACACATCGCCGACAGTACTGTCTATCTTCTTGTCAAACTTTGCATAACCGATAGCAGCGGAAATCTGCTCCCAGGGCTGCAGACTGTCATCCTTCTGAACCTTTGTCAGATGATTGTTAAAATCAGTTATCAGGCTGTCTACATTCCTGTAGTCACGGTTCTTTAAGATAACGATAAACTCATCACCGCCGATACGGAATACGGGTGAATGCTCAAATATCTCACAGACGAGCATACACAGCCTTCTGATGGAGATATTACCCTTTTCATGTCCGTACGTATCATTCGTCCTCTTCAGGAAGTTAAGATCCACCATCGCAAGACCGAACTCATTAAATCCGTCTGCCAGATCCTCTTCGAGCTTGACGACCTCATGATCGTATGCAGTCTTATTACGTATGCCCGTAAGCGAATCTTTGGTCGCAAGTGCCTGAAGCGTATTGGCTTTATCTTCCGTTTCCTTAAGTGCGACCTTAGTATCGATCAGATTATTGATGTTCGAGTTCATATCGGATTCCATCTGCTTCATGGAAGATAGGAGCTCGGATATCTCGTCATGCGTCTTGATGCTCAGTTGTTCAAATGCATGGTGCACGACATCGTTGTTCTCGGAAGAGTAGTTCTTGGCCGTATCGGAAAGCAACCGAATAGGTCTTATTATACTCATATTTACATAGATAAGAGCAAATATGATCATGGTAAACGCAAGGAGCACCATCGATATCGCTGTACTGATAACATAGCTTCGTTCCTTGGTTTTGATGTCGTTCATTGACATATCAACACATACGGTACCCACGACCTGTCCTTCATACCTGATGGGATATCCCGCGGTAACAAGCCAGCCGTACACTTCCTCGTTCGTTATCGTAGCCGGAACTATAGGATTTTCTGCATCAGGCCATATGCCGTCCTCAAACGAATCCACACATCCGGGAGGACATTCATCTTCACCGAACGCACCGTCTATGATATAGATGCTGTGCCTGTAATCGGAACCGTATTTGTAGTTCGTAACATATATACAATCAACATCAAATATCTCCTGATACTTACCAAACTCCTCACGAAGCTTTTGGTATACCGGAAGTTCTTTGATGCTTTCAAAATTTGCCATGTAAGCATTCCAGTCATCGCTTCCCCACTCGTCACTGAGAACAACGTTCTCCGGACCGACACTGTTATACACTTCCAGAACAGCCTGATCAATCTCATAGATGTCTGCAGGGTCAATGGTATTTGCCATAGCCTCCGAGATCCGCTCGGCGCTGTCAGCATATTCCTTATCTATGATATTGGTTGCGATCCTGCTGATCAGCAGGATCGCCAGAAGTCCTATAAGAAAGCAGATAAGAATGACCCCTATGGTCATTTTCACTCTCAACGATAAAAATCGTTCTTTTTTCATTTATCGTTCCTCATGAATTCTTCTTAAGCTCGTGGTAAAGCGCTGCTCTTGCCGATCTTCTGTAAGGTTCCTCATATAGTAAGCCTACAAGTCCGCATGTAAGCAGTGACAGGAGCACCCATCCGATGAACGACAGATCGAGAAGAAATGCTCTCCACTTGTTTCCGTTCATCATCTTGCGGGATCTCGTTATGACTTCCTTCGGGCTAAGCTCAGGCTCATCGAGAAGAATGTACGGTACCATCATGTATGAATACGACTTGATGAGACCCGGGATGATAAAGAGACAGATCCAAAGAGCAAGGAAAATATCCCTTAACAGTATTGTCACAAGCGTTCTCGAGTATTTAACAAATCCTGCTTTGAGTTCCGAAAGATCAACTTTATCTTCGGTTATGTTCTTCTTAAGGAATGTATAGCATCCAACCTCAAGATGATTAAGGACAAATATGCGAAGCAGGATCCAAATGATAGAAAACGCAATGATAAATCCGGCAACAAACGCAATAAAAGTCGCCATCTGTTCATTGGGTATATTTGCCTGATCGGCGTTTTTGAACGAACTTGACTGCCCGGTTGCAGAAGATCCTGCTGTAAGCAGCGCAAGTATAAATGAAACAAGCACACATCTCCAGTAATTTTTCTTGAATGCGGCTTTGCCTGTCTCTTTTACTTCAGAAATTGACCACATAAAATTCCCTCCTCTTTTATACTCCGATTGGTTACGAATGAAACACGTAAATTATACCATATGAGCCACCCTGTTACAATCCGAAGATAGCCGTTTATCGGCCTTTCAGGAATGGTCTTGCTAT